>CAZHBM010000479.1:0-2701 GCA_964529945.1 uncultured Anaerolineales bacterium
CCGGACGTGAGGACCTGGCGGCCGGCCGCCCAGGGCGCTTCCCGAAGCGCCCCTGCATCTTGCCTTGACGCTCGGCCGAGTTCTCCCCGCTGGGGAGTCAAAGGGGTGCTCTAATCCCCAAAAATGCCTTCCCACCCCGATTTGACATATGCCGCCGACAGGTTTATCATGAACACCATCAGAACAACGTAAGCTGCACGCTGGTTACAACCTAACTCGCCGTCCAGGCTTAATATTGACTGGATGGCGTTTTTTTGTGCCCGGCCCGGCAGCCACGATAAGACTAAATAGAAAACAACCGGCGCCCGGCCCGTTCTGAGCCGCAGCGCCCGAAAGTATAAAGGATACTAGATTTACTGTGACATTTGAAGAACTAAAGCTTCATCCAACCCTTATCAAGGGCGTTTCCCAAATGGGCTACGAAGCCCCAACGCCCATCCAGGTCCAGGCCATTCCGGCCGTCCTGGAAGGCCGCGACCTGATCGCCTGCGCCCCAACGGGCACCGGCAAGACGGCCGCGTTCGTACTGCCGATGTTGACCAACATCATGAATGGCTCGACGCGCCAGACGCGGGGGCTGATTCTAACGCCGACCCGCGAGCTCGCCCTGCAGGTTCACGACCAGGTGCATCACCTGATCCAGTTCAACCATCTCAAGGCGACGGCCGTTTACGGCGGCGTTGGGCTAGGCCCGCAAATCCAGGCCCTGCAGAACGGCGCCAGCGTGGTCACGGCCACGCCCGGCCGGCTGCTCGATCTCATCGGGCGGCGTGTGGTCGACCTGAGCCACGTGCAGGTGTTGGTGCTCGACGAGGCCGACCGTATGCTGGATATGGGCTTCCTGCCCGACATCCGCCGCATTCTGAGCTACCTGCCGGCCCAACACCAGACGCTGCTCTTTTCGGCCACTATGCCGACGGAGATTCAGAATCTGGCGGCCACCGTGCTGCACAATCCGGTGCGCATCCAGGTCGGCGCCGAAACGACGCCGGCGGCTAACATCGCCCAGACCCTGTGCCCGGTGCCGGAACACCTCAAGACGCCGCTGTTGCTGGAGCTGTTGGGTGAGAAGGGCGTCCAATCGGCGCTCGTATTCGCCCGCACCCGGCGACGCACCGAGCGCCTGGCGCGTAAATTGAGCCAGTCGGGCATCAAAGCCGCCCAGATTCACGGCGACTGCAGCCAGCGACAACGTGTGGCCGCCCTGGAAGGCTTCCGCGCCGGCCGCTACCGGGTGCTGGTGGGCACCGACGTCGCCGGACGAGGCATCGACGTTGAAGGCATCTCGCACGTCATCAACTACGACATGCCCGATTCGGCCGAAAGCTACGTCCATCGCGCCGGCCGTACCGGCCGCGTCGACGCCAGCGGACAGGCCATCAGCCTGGTTACCCCGGGCGACGAGCCGACCGTGCGTGCCATTGAGCGCGCCATCGGCCAAAAAATCGAGCGCCGTAAACTGGCCGATTTCGACTACTCGATCGAGCCGCCCTCGTACCTGGGCCGGCCGGCAGGCATTGCCCTGCAGACCAAGATGCAAAAGGAGCCCAACCTGAGAAATCGTTGGGCCTCGATGAGCCGCCGCCGGCGCTGATCGGCGCCGGTAGAGCTCTACCGGTTATGTTGCACGAGCTGTTCGTCCCAACGGACGGCTCGTGCACAGTCACCTGGCTCTCGGCCAGGTTTTTCTTTTTTCTACAGCCCCGATTCTTTCCCGGATACTTCCCAGAGGTATTTACCCGGCGGCCAATCTGTGTTATCCTCGATGTAAGGCCTTGCGAGGAGGAGATTGCTTTGGTAAAGACCCGTTCGGGGACCAGCAAACTGGCCGCTGAGGCCGGCCTGGGCGTGCGCATCTGGAGCCGTTATGGCTTTTGGGTGGCCGTCCTCTTCCGCCCCTTCATCGGCTTGTTTGTCATCTTGTTGCTCTTCGCCTCGCTAAATCCTTACCTGCCCCTGTCGATCACCTCGGGGGTGTTGGCCCTCTACCTGATCTATTATCTGCTGCGCCAGTTCGTGGCGGCCGGCAAGGAGCCCTCGTTCTATCGCCGGCGCTGGCAGTTGGCGCGCGCCCAACTGAGCATTTGGGGCCTGTTCCTGCTGTTGTGGTTCCTCTACCGTTTGGGTGGCGGACACAACCTGTGGGTACTGTTCCTGCTGCCACTGCTCATGATCAGCCGGCACTGCACTACCGGCGTGTATATGGTCACCGTGGTCCAGGTGTGTGGGCTGATGGTTGCCGCACGGTTGCTGGTCGCCCTGCCGCTGGCGCCGGGTGAACTGCGACCCCTCTTGACCGATTCCGACCTGATCACCGCCTGCCTGGGCCTGACCCTGGCGGCCTTCGTGATTCACTACCTTATGCGCAACATCGACGCCCGCGACGACATCATCAGCGTCCAGGAGGCCGTCGAGACGCTGTCCGAGCGCCGGCCGGCCGGTCGAGAGGCGATTGAACGCTGGCAGTCGGTGTTGGACACTTACCTCAAGATCGTCGGCGGCACCTGCAGCGCCGTCTGGTTGTGCGACTACAACCGGCGCAAGTTGCGGTTGCTGCCCGAGTTCGCCTATTGCCTGGGCGAAACCTGCCCGGTCGACGGCCGGTTGTTCGGCGCCCAGGAGATCGATCTCGACCAGGATTCTCCCATCGCCCGGGTGGCGCTGGAGCAAAAAGCCCATTTTTGCCGCGTCGAGAGCAGCG
>CAZHBM010000480.1:0-2688 GCA_964529945.1 uncultured Anaerolineales bacterium
TACTCCCCAACCCGACTCCTGGCCCACCGGGCTGTAAGAAGCCAACATGCGTTGCCCGCTGATAGGGTCATAATATTCCGTTTGTCCCCGATAACCGTGCAACACGTTCTCCAGCGCCGAGGGCAAAGGCTGCCCAACGTAGGACCGGTCAGGATGCGCGATAATCGTCCCGTCTTGAGACACGACAAAGGCACGGCCCGTTTGCCCAATTTGCATTTCGTCGATGCGACGCCAGATATCGCGCAGGTCGATTTCAGCCACCAACACCTGCCCCGCCCCCCTCTGATTCACCACCAGCGGAATACCCACATATAGCACAGGAACCCGGTCAGGTTGCGTCACTGAGGTGGCTGCCAAGAACATGGTTCCATTGCTGGCGGCCTTGTGGGCTGTACTGACTTGTTGGGAAACAGGAATCGGCGGACGGTGGATCAGCTCGTCGACACTTTCTATGTCGAGTAGATCCTCCAATGGCTCGTTCAAATAGATCAAAAGGCGACCGTCATTGTCATATAAATAGAAAGCGCGATACGTCAGCGGGGAAACCCGACGAAACTCCAACAAGGCTCGGGCCTGTAACGGCAACATGTCTCCCGAAGCCTCGAGTTGATAAGTAAACAGACGCAGATTACCAAAAATGTTATCGAACTGGGCACTAATATCCTGAGCCACCAACGATGCTAACTGGTCGTTACGCCCGATGACTTCGTTGCGCAGACCGCTTTGTCCAATTCGGAAAGACAAATAGCCTTGCACAGCCAGGAACAAAAAAATGGTTACCAGGCTGGACGCCAGCAACCTGCGTCTCAACCCGGCCCGCCACCAATTAGCCAGTCGAGTGAACAAGTCAATCAACTCATCCGCCTGTAGAGTCAGTCACCACAATCTCGCCGGCTATGATCTTCTTTCGTAAAGCCTCTAATTCGTCCGCCATAGCCGGTGTCACCAGGCTATCGTCAAATGGACCGATAGACAGTCCTTCTTCCTTCAGGCCCAACGAGCGTACACCTGGCTCGAAGGTACCTTCCTTCACCTCTCGCACCAGAGTCAGGACGGCTGTGTCCACGCGTTTTGGTCGATTGCCGATTACGTTTCCCGGGGCGAGATAGCGCTGGTCGCCACTGGTCCCGATCGTCAGGTTACCGGTCTCTGCCGCGGCCTCGATGATGCCCAACCCAGTTCGTCCGGCGGCATTGTAGATAATATCAACCCCCTGGCCATACTGAGCCAGGGCCAACGCCTTACCCACATCTGAATCGGCGAAGGTGCCTGCCATGTCGGAAACGACTTCGACTTGATCGTTTTCGAAGGCGACGCCTTGCCTGTAACCGGCTTCGATACGCCGAATGATATCCATGTCCACGCCACCGATGAAGCCAACCTTGTCTGTCTTGGTCAACATGGCAGTCAGAACACCCATCAAGAAATCGCCTTCTTGCTCTCGATAGATGATGGAAGCGACGTTGCCTCCTTCAGCAACAGAATCGATGATGCCAAAGGGCCGGTTGGGATACTCTTTGGCCACTGTCTGGATGTAGCCGGCATTCTCAAACCCAACAGCCAGAATCAGGTCATAATCCTGGCGTGCAAAGCGGCGTAGCGCTTCCAGGTTGGCTTCATCCGAGGTGTAGTCGGCCGTTTCGAATCGAATCTCGTAGCGGCGCTGTGCCTCTTGGAGGCCGAGGTAAGCCGAGTCACTGAAGGAGCGGTCACCCAGCCCGCCTTGGGCTAACAACATGCCGACATTCAACACCCGCTGCGGGCCGGTTGGGGTCGCGGTCGGCCCGCAACCGGCGACACTCCAAACTACCGAAGCCCCCAGGACGAGACACAACCATAGTCTGGCCCCAGTCAAATGCCATTTCCGCATAAGTCACCCCGAAGTCTTTCGTGCGGCCTTGGAGGCCCGTGAACAAATCCCATTATACATCATTCACGGCCCGCCTGCATCCCGTATAGCTTCAGGATGTATCCCATTTGGAGGGGTAAACTGATAGAGACGGCAGTTAATACTTTCTTGATCCCATGCGTTTCCTGCAACTTTCGAAACGCAGATTTCGCATCAGCATACTTTGGAACTGATCTACGGTTTATTATTATCGCCTACCAAAATTCTGGCCGGTCCAGAGCTCCCCAAGGTTGATTAGAAATGGAATACCGGCGTCCTTCCAGCCCCAGATGTACAAAAGGGCTCTGGCCACCCCAGGGGGGCGGCCAGAGCGTCGGAAAGAAGATGGAAGGGGGCTATCAGCATCGACACAGATGTAAATTGTTTTTTCGAGGACCGGCGCTCTATTCGTCGGAAGCGTCAACCGGCTCTTCAGGCACAATCAACCACAATACGATATACGCAATCAGCCCTGGACCACCGGCGAAAGCCAGCAACACGGCCGCCAGCCGAATCAACGTCGGGTCCACGTCCAGATACTCACCCAGTCCCCCACAGACACCAGCCAGCATTCTCTCCGTACGCGACCGATACAATCTCTTTTTTGTGTTTACCATTTTTCGTCTCCATTTCTCTTATAGCAGGCAATCCACAGGCTTCAGACCATCTGTTAGTTGTTTCGTGACTGTCCACATATCCAATACGTTGCACATCGCTATGAGTTGCAGACTCTTCTGTGGCCGGGAAAGATGATCCACGAATCCGGACCACAGTTTCTGAATTGTCCTTGACAGTCCCCT
>CAZHBM010000481.1:0-2683 GCA_964529945.1 uncultured Anaerolineales bacterium
CCGTTGCGCCAGTGATAAATGCCCAGGTAGTAATAGCCGATGGCCACGGCAGCCGGGAGCAGGTCACCACCACGCAACAACGTCTCCATTTCAGAAACGGCCGCCTGTCTACCGCGTGCCACACCCAACAGTTGCGCCCAGAAAGCTGTCTCTTTGGTGGAAGGTCCCGATTGACCGACGGACTCCGGCTGTCCGCGCACCAATGCCAGAACATACAACAGTTGGCTTCGTTCGGCTTTGCTCAGGTAATCCCAAACCGGAGCGCCCTCCAATCGTTTTCCGCTGGCCATAAGCGCCACCGCCAACGGAAAGGCGGCTTCGCGCAAACCACCCGACTCGGTCACCAGCGGACGCAGCCACTCAATGGCCGGTTGCCACTGGCTGCGTTCGTAGTGAATCCGGCCAATGTGATAGCGGAATCGCAAATCGTCGGGGAGTAGCTCGGCAGCTTGCTGCAGGTCATCCAGCGCCGGGGGAACACGCGTCACGCCGCGACGGAAATACGCCTCGGCCAACGCCGGGGCCAGCTTATGACTCTCATTTTGGCGGCCGGCCATCTGGTGCTGGGCTTCACGCCAGGCACGAATGGCGGCAGAATAGTCGCTCCGGTCAAATGCAGATTTTCCCTGCTCCACCAGACTGCCAGGGGGACCGGACAGAGGCTCGTTGGCTGCTGACGGTCTTTTCGCTCGTTTTGTTTTCCGAACCATAGTCTATTTCGCGCCTATTTAAGCCAATCAGATCAAGTCGATTCTCATTCTACATTAGCGGATTCATCCACGCAAATGGTCGGCCATTGTCTTATGGTAAACTTACCCGTTCGTTGGGCGATAAGAGCTCTGCTTTTTCGCTCAAACGCCCTGCCTGGCATCAGGTCGGGTCTGTCCCATTTTATCGATAGATGGCTAAAAGAGCCGGCGGCCGGTTTCTTCTCTTTTTCAATTTCTTGTGGCCGGAAGGCCTTCCGCCCACAAGAAATCAAGGATACTACTTGATTCTAACCGGTTCTTAGGACACGATGGGAGCGATCTCTAACCAACCCACTTCGCAGTCAAGCCTTGGCCCGGTCAATTTTCTCCTGAAAAAAATTTGGGGCACACCCGCCGGGTCGAACTGCTTGCTCACCCGGTTTGTCACATGCTATAATAAAATCCGAAAGAGACCGGGGAGTTAAAAGACTTGATACGCTCGTTTAGGCTGCAGGACATTCCTTTGGTGGCACGATTGCAGCGGGATGCAGTGCCACTGAATTTAGAATCGCGTTATACGCGCTCCACGTCGCTGCTGGGCTCGGCCATCCTGTCTCGTATCCTGTCGGGTCGTAACGGCGTCTGTACCTTCGTGGCCGACCACCAGGAAGACAGCGGGCGCTGGCGTGGCCTGGCCCAAATGCACCAACGTCGCCGCTATCCCGAATATGTCATCGACTATGTGTCTCCACCCCTGGCGACAGGCAGCGGCGCGCATGCACTGTGGCAACGTCTCCTGGCCCAACTGTACGTGCAGGCGGGCGAGAAGGGAGGCCAAAGGATTCACGCCGGGTTGCCACCCGAAGGAGAGGAACAGCAAATTTTCCGTCACATGGGCTTTAATGCTTATGCCCAAGAAGACGTGTATCAATGGGCACCGGCTTCGCCCGTGGTTCCTACCGCCCCAATCCCCTTGCGCCGCCAACGCGAGCGCGATAGCTGGGAACTTCAGCGGCTGTATGCGCTCATCACGCCCCGGCCGGTCCAGAACGCCGAAGGGTCGGCTCAGGCAGGATGGGAGCTGGTACGCCGGGCGTGGATCTCGACCAACCAATCTACGGGTTATGTGTGGGACGGACATGGTGAAATCGCAGCCGCCCTGCAGATGCGTTCGAGCCCCAGAGCCCACTGGTTGAGAATGTTGTTGCATCCCGAAATGCTGGAATATGCAGATGCTCTGGTGGCTGCCGCGCTATCGAAAGTCGATGCCGCTCCCGGTCAGAGCGTTTACTGCGCTGTCAGAACCTACGAACCCGCCATTTCATCGGCTTTGTTGTCAAACGGGTTTCAACCGGTCGGCAGCCAGACTTTGGTGGTCAGGCATTGCACGGTTACGGTGCGTGACACTGTCGGGCAGATGGTACGCAATCTGAACGGCCATCCCGAACATGCCGCGCCGACGCCGATAAAATATCAATCGCCGAGGAATTGAGCGTGTGAATAATGAGCGATAGCCAACAACTTAGGATGACGGATGATCTTGAAGCACTGCTGGACGTATTGCCACCGGCTGTCAAGACCGCCCTGGAAGGGTTGGACCAAGCCGACGAACTGATTGAAATTGTGCTCGACCTGGGACGCAAACCTGAAGCACGCTTTACGGACCGGGAAGTGACCTTATACGACGCCGAAATCAGTCACGCCGACATCGACTACGTCGTCGAGCGCATCGGCCAGTTTACCGAGGACAACCGGGCGGGCATTGAACGTACCCTGCACCGCATATCAGCCATACGCAACCGGCAGGGCGACGTGGTGGGCCTGACCTGCCGCGTCGGCCGGGCCATCTACGGCACGATCGACATCATCCGTGACATCATCGAGTCCGGACAGAACATTCTTCTGCTGGGCCGGCCCGGCGTCGGCAAGACAACCCTGCTGCGCGAGGCGGCGCGCGTCCTGGCCGAGCAGAAGCGGGTGATCGTGGTCGATAC
>CAZHBM010000482.1:0-2672 GCA_964529945.1 uncultured Anaerolineales bacterium
CGTCAACGCCGAGGGCGCAACGCAGACCGGCCTGCTTGAAGGCACGCCCGTTGTGGGCGGCGGCGGCGACAATGCCGCCGGTGCGGTAGGCACCGGAATTATCCGCGAGGGGATCGTCTCGGTATCCTTGGGCACGTCGGGGGTTGTCTTTGCCGCCTCGGACACCTATCGGGTGGAGCCGGAAGGCAAACTGCACGCATTTTGTCACGCCGTGCCCGGTCAATGGCACTTGATGGGCGTCATGTTATCGGCGGCGGGCAGCTTCCGTTGGTATCGCGACAACCTGGGCGACATGGAGAAGACACGGGCGGCACAAACCGGCCAGGATGCCTACGACCTGCTGACAGCCCCGGCGGCGGAAATCTCGGCCGGCTGCGAGGGATTGATCTTCCTGCCCTATTTGACCGGCGAGCGGACACCCTATCCCGATCCTAACGCCCGTGGCGTCTTCTTTGGACTGACGTTGCGGCATGGCAAACCACATATGACCCGCGCGGTGTTGGAAGGGGTCAGTTTTGGCCTGCGCGATTCTTTGGAGCTGATGCGCAAACTGGGCCTCTCAATCGATGAAATTGTGGCCTTGGGCGGCGGGGCGCGTAGCCCTCTATGGCGCCAGATTTTGGCCGACATCTTCGCCAACGAAATTGTAACCGTCAACGTGACGGAAGGTGCGCCGTATGGCGCGGCCCTTTTGGCTGCCATCGGCGCCGGCGTGTATCCCAATGTGGACGCTGCCTGCCAGGCGATCGTTCGCGTTGAGGGGCGGGTGCAACCCGGCCCGGATGCCGCCGTTTACGCCGATTATTACCCGCGCTATCAAGCGCTGTACCCGGCGCTGGCGCCCGAGTTCTCGGCCATTGCCGATGTGGTGGCCAGGCATCCCGCGAAATAGCGCCTGCCTTTTCTCACTGACCCCAGGTGGTTGGGTTTGGGAGCACATTGCCCTCGTGTGCCCCAAACCCCTCTTTTTTGGGTGTGTCTCACATTCCTGATCGCTGGCCAAAAGAGTCGGCGGCCGGTGTCATCTATTGTTTCTTTGTAAAAAATAGACCTGATTTTGTGCGCTTCTTAAGACATTATGTGAGTGGTCTCTCATCAACCTGCTTGGCAGCCAGACCTTGGCTCGGCCCCATTTTCCAACAAAAAAATGTGGGACACATCTTCTTGTTGCCTCCGTTTTGACACCGGCCTTCTCTTGCGCTATAATCTCTTATTGCAACTGGTTGCAATAGATAGGAAGTGCATTTGACTCGGCCGGGTCAAATCGAATCTTTCACAACGGAGGGAGGCACCATCGATGAACGCAGTAGATTCGCAAACTTTGCTAGAAAAATGGACAGATGCCGGCTCCAGGATGCACGCTCCAGACGGATTTTTGAGTCTGTCGGTAGCCCTGTTATTGTGGTTGGTCACGATTGCGATGCTGGCTGTGGCGGTGCGAAAGACTCGGGCCCAGTTGGGTGACCGGCAGATTCCCCTGATGGGGATTATGGCCGCCTTCATTTTTGCCGCCCAGATGATCAATTTCCCCGTGGCCGGCGGCACTTCCGGTCATATGCTCGGTGGAGCACTGGCGGCGATCACCTTGGGACCCTGGGCCGGCATGTTGGTGATGGCAGCCGTCATCGGCGTGCAGGGCTTGTTGTTCCAGGATGGCGGTTTGCTGGTAATGGGCGCCAACATCTTTAATATGGGGTTGCTGACAGCGGCGTTGGGCAGCCTGTATTTTATTGTTGCCAAGAATCAGAATCGTGTCGTGCGCCTGCTGGTGGTGGGTGTAGTGGCCTGGCTATCGGTAATGGCCGGCGCCCTGGCAACGTCGTTGGAGTTGTGGTTGAGCGGCACGTCGCCTTTGCAGGTGGTGGTGCCGGCCATGTTGAGCGTGCACGTCCTGATTGGCATTGGCGAGGCGTTGGTTACTGTAGCGGCGGTGGCCTTTATCACTCAGGTGCGGGCGGACTTGCTGCAGACAACCGTCGAGACTGCGCGGGGTGGACGCGGCTGGGTCGTGGCCGGCCTGGTCATCGCCCTGGTGGTAGTCGTCCTGTCACCGCTGGCTTCCGCCTTCCCCGACGGGTTGGAGCGGGTGGCCATAAATATGGGCTTTGAGCCTATGGCAGCCGCGGCCCCTTATCAAATATTGCCCGATTATACGATTCCTTTCCTGGGTGAGACGGTCGTTTCCGGCATCGCCGCCGGGGCCGTCGGTGTGTTGATTGTCGCCGGGCTGGCGGTAGTGATTGGTCGCCTTGTGCAGCGGCGACGATCTTCCTCGGCCTCGGCTTAGTGATTGTTATTTATTCGTGCTGAAATGAAACGCTGTTAGACTTGCGCACCGACATACTGAGTCGTTATCGTTTTGGCGAGAGCCCAATCCACCACCTTGACCCGCGGGTCAAGGTGGTGGTGACGGTTCTTTTTATTGCCTCCAACAGTTTGTTGCCGGATGGGACCTGGTTGGCATTGGGGCTGAATTGGGGTTTCGTGTTGCTGGTACTTTTGTTGGCCCAGGTGAGTTTGGCCTACGTGCTGAAAGCCTCTGCGCTGATAATACCCTTCGCCCTGGTAGCGGTGACGGTGCTGTTCGCCAGTCCCGGCAATCCGTGGCTGTCCGTCCAAATTGGAGGCTGGCAACTGGTGGCGACCGATACCGGCCTGATCCGCTTCTTGAG
>CAZHBM010000483.1:0-2668 GCA_964529945.1 uncultured Anaerolineales bacterium
CGTTTTTATCGATATCTCGTCCGGCGGCATTACCGCTGCCAGAGAATGTAGCCGACTTCCAGTGGGACCAGTGCATCGGGACGGTGCGGCACAATGCGCGGCGTATAGTCTCCAGCCGGACGGGAAGCCGGTACGCTGCCGCTGAAAACAAACCCACCCGGTGCGCCTGGCAATGGGTGTTCGTTTTTCATGGGCTGGCGTATCGGCGCTGCACCACCCGCGCCATCGGCGAAGAGCTCGACGCGAACGGCCTTGGGATCGAGGTTATCGAGATAGACCTCGACGTGAAAAGTATGTTTGTTTGCGTCGCTTGCCACGCTGAGCTCCCCGAAGCGCAGCCGGCCCCATTTGTCTGCCAGATCGTGGCGCCAATTGACGATGTCCTGTCCCAGGGCGCCTTTTTTTGCCGTGCGCTTTCTGTAATTGGTGGCTGCCGGCAGGTAGTGTTCTTCGGCATATTCCTTCACTGTACGGCCGGCGTGAAACTGCGGCGTCAGCCGGGCCATACTTTCACGCATACGATTCACCCACGCAGTCGGGATACCTTCTTCGTTGTGCGTATAGAATTCAGGCACGATTTCGTTTTCCAGAATTTCGTACAGGCTATTGGCTTCGGCGGCGTCCCACTGCGGATTGTCTCCGTGTTCTTCACCGTCGCCGATAGCCCAGCCAACTTCAGGTGAATAGGCTTCGGCCCACCAACCATCCAGTTCCGAAAGGTTAATGCCACCATTTACAAGGACTTTCATTCCGCTGGTACCGCAGGCTTCCCACGGGCGGCGCGGGGTATTGATCCACACGTCGACGCCGCGCACCAGGCGAGCGGTCAGAAACATGTCGTAGTCGCTGAGAAATATGACGTGAGGGCGGGCTTCGGGGCGCCGGATGAAGTGTACCCATTCGGTGATCAACGCCTGTCCGGCCTCATCGGCCGGGTGGGCCTTTCCGGCAATGAACAGCTGTACCGGCCGCTCGGGATTGGTGAGGATGCGCAACAGGCGCTCGGGATCGTGCAACAGCAGATTTGGGCGCTTGTAGGTGGCAAAACGACGTGCAAAGCCTAAGGTCAATGCGTTGGGGTCGAACAGTTGTCCGGCCTGTTTCACTTCGTCGGGTGGCGCGCCCACGGCGGTCAACTGCTGGCTCAACCTGACACGTGCGAATTCGATCAGCGACTGGCTGGCGGTGGTGCGAAATTGCCAGAGCCGGGCATCCGAGACTTTGCGGATGTCGTCCTCCAAAGACTCCGTTGTTCCCAGCCAACGGTCTTTGCCACACGCTTCCGTCCACAGTTGGTCGGCGGGCGGTGAATCCCAGGTGGGCATATGTACGCCGTTGGTGACGTGGCCGATGGGCACCTCCGCCTGCGGCCAATGGGGAAAGAGTGGGCCGAACAGGTTCCGGCTGACGCGACCGTGCAGCCGGCTGACGGCGTTGATGCAGCCGCTACCGTGAAGGGCCAGGTAGGCCATATTGAAGCTCTCCGAGGAGTCGCCCGGATCGCGCCGGCCGAGAGCCAAAAAGTCGTCGAAGCTGATACCCAATTCATCCCGAGCGTAGCCACCCAGATAGCGCTCCATTAATTCCGGGCTGAAGACATCAAAGGCGGCCGGCACGGCCGTATGGGTGGTAAAAAGGTTGCCGGCCCGCGTGGCGGTCAGGGCGGTCTCGAACGACAGGCCGGTATCTTCCATATAGGCACGGGCGCGTTCCAGGACCGCCAGGGCGGCGTGGCCTTCGTTGAGGTGGCACACCTCGGGGTGAATATCGAGCGCGGCCAACAAACGACGGCCGCCGATACCCAGCAACATCTCCTGCATCAGACGCAGTTCCAGCCCCCCACCGTACAACTCGCTGGTGATGCCACGGTGGACCGGCGAATTGGCCGGATCGTTGCTGTCCAGCAGCAACAGCCGCACCCGGCCGACCTTAACCTGCCAGGCACGCACCCACACCGAGCATTCGGGCATCTCAATCTTCAGCCGCAGCCACTCGCCGTTGGGCGAGCGCAGCGGTGTGATCGGCAACTGGCCTGGATCGTTGTAAGGGTATAGCTCTTGCTGCCGGCCTTGCTTGTCAATCACCTGGTGGAAATAGCCCTGCTGGTAGAGCAGGCCAATGCCGACCACCGGCAGGCCCAGGTCGCTGGCCGCCTTAAGTTGATCGCCGGCCACATTGCCCAACCCGCCTGAGTAGATCGGGAGGGCTTCGTGTAACATAAATTCCATGCTGAAGTAGGCAACCTGGGTCAGTGGCGATTTGGGGTGTGCCTGCTGAAACCAGGCCGACGACCGGGAGTCTTCCCGGTTGGATTGTATCAGGTCCTCAACCAGTTGGTGGAAGTCGGGGTCGGAAAGCGTCTTCTCTATTTTGTCGCTCGAAACCGTCTGTAAAATAGCCCAGGGATTGTGAGTCAGTTCCCAAAGGTCGGGGTCGAGTTGGTGCCACACCCGGTCCGTGGCGTGGTTCCACGACCAACGCATATCCAAGGCCAATTCAGCCAGGGCGTCGAATCCCTGAATTTCGGTCGCCAACAGGCGATACATCGGATGACTGACACGTTTTTCGTTTGGCATAATATCTCCTTCAACGTGCGTGGCACGATTAAGCTGGTTAGTCCGATTGGTTCAGTGTCTTGTCGACGACTGCCTGGGCCTCCTCCAAAATG
>CAZHBM010000484.1:0-2666 GCA_964529945.1 uncultured Anaerolineales bacterium
AGAGGATCAGCCGGCGTCGTTTGTCGCTACCCACCGGAACCATGCGGTCGTAGCGCTGCAGGTCCAACCCCAGCGGCAAAACCGCACTTTTGCGACGCAGTTCCGAGACGGTCTCCAGTTCGTTGAAGTCGGGGAAGTGTCGAAGCAGGCGTGGCAGTGCCTGAAAGAATGACTCAAGATGATATTCCGAATTGAAGAGCAGCGCATCGGCGGCCAAAGCACTGGCGTAATTGATGAATCCATAGTGCACGTCGCGCTTTTTCTGAACGTCACGGTCACCTTCGGCCCAGGGATAGGTCAACTGGTTCTCGTGAAAGTACACGGCCACCGGCACGTTCCCGATGCGCGCCCGCGCCAACGCCAGAAAGGTCGTCAGGTCCAGCATATCGGTGGCCAGAATCAGGTCGGGTCGAAGGTCAGAGCCGAGAAAACGACGGGCCAACGTTACCGCGCCGCCGTGCATTCGCCATTTCCAGAAGCGACCGGGAAGGCTCAGGACGTCGACCTGGTGCCGGCTGTGACCGGCGTAACCGGTGGCCCAGGCCGCGTGAGAGCCGGTGAAATACGGTGCCAGGAGCAGAATTCGCATGGCCCCATTATACTATCCGTTGCCCGTTCCTGTCACACACAGGCAGGCACGGGGGCGTGTCCCATATTCTTGATAGACGAACACGCGAGTCGGCGGTCGGTGCAATCCATTTCTATTTCTTGTGAGTGGAAAACCCCCCACCCACAAGAAATATCACTCCGCAGCCAAGTTTTGCGCGGCCCAGAAAAACAACAGGCCCTTCCCGAAACTGCGGGAAGGGCCTGCCTAGGAGGAAAAAGCTGCCTTCGGGGCTGGCTCAGCTCCGATATGCCTGTGGCACGTAGGCGGCCAACTTCTGCGAAACCATGATCGGTTCGAGGCGGGCAAATCGCTGCAATCCCTTGACCAACGGGATTGTCGGCCAATGCTCGCCGATCAACGGTTGGGCATACTTCACAAATTCGTCGGTGACGTCGATCTGGTTTTCGGCAATCCAGGCTTTGGGGAAGGTCCGCTCCGAATTGGCCACCTGTTCCAGAGGCGCCTTGTCATAGCGAACGCGGTAAATCTCCCCCGGCTCGCGCAGGATGGTACTCATATAGCCCGAGCCCTCGTGCATCGCAATGTATACGGCCTGCTGACCCAGTTTGTAGGCTTCTTCGATGTCCACGGTGGACGCGTAGGCCATGCTGTGGCGTTGATCGGTCCCGGAAACGTTCCCTCGTGCAGCGCCCCGGGCAGCCAGGCCCTGCTCGTTCAGGTAGTTGACCACAACCTGCTCGACGGTGGTCGCGCTGGCGGAAAACGACGTATGGCCGAAAGCGTCCTTTCGTTCGCCCACCGACCCGACGTCGAACCCTTCACTGACCACGACCAGGCACCTGCCAAACCGCTTGAGGTCATCGTTGACCAGATCGGCCATTTGTTCCAACCCCAGGCCCGATTCACGCATATAGATCTGTAACGGCATCTCGCGCCGCGGATCCGCCAGGCGGGCGGCCGCCGGAATGAACCCGATTTTGCGCCCCATCGCCTGCAAAACCAACACCGGGTCGGCCGGGGAAGAACCCGCATTCTCCTCGTTGGCAGACTGGACGTTGAGCGCCCAATAACGGGCCACACTACCGTAGCCGGGGGTGTGGTCAATCAGCTTGAACTCGCTGTCGCCCACGTCGTTGTCGATCGTCTTCGGCCCGCCGGTCGCTACCAGGTCCAACCCTCGCTCCTGGGCCAACTGCGCCACCTTGTTGGCTGTATCCATCGAGTCGTTTCCGCCGATGTAGAAGAAATAGCCGACGTCGTGTGCCTTGAAGATGTCGATGATGCGTTCAAAATCATCCACCTGGTGCGCTTTCAGCTTATAACGGCAGGTGCCGATACTGCCGGCCGCCGGAGTGGTGCTCAGCAGCGCAATTTCCTCCTCCGGCTGGGCGGACAGGTCCAACAGTTCCTCGCGCAACACACCTTCTATGCCGTGCCATCCACCGTAAACACTTCCAAAATGATCCGGCATGGCTTTACACATTTCAATGATGCCCCGCAGGGTGCTGTTGATGACCGGTGTAGGGCCACCGGATTGTGCCACGACTACGTTCTTGAATCTGCGCATAGTTTCCTCTCAACAATTTCTGGTATGTTCACCGGTTGGGTGAGTTTTGCCTTGCCAGGAGTGTCGATTTCCCACTCCCCGTCTGTCAGGCCTGGTAGGTTGAGGCGGTCACGTCGCCGCCATGGCCTGTCCAGTCGGTGTGGAAGAACTCTCCCCGCGGGCGGTCAACGCGCTCGTAGGTGTGCGCCCCAAAATAGTCACGTTGCGCCTGCAGCAGGTTGGCCGGCAGACGCTCGTGCCGGTAGCCGTCGTAGAATGACAGGGCACTCGACATTGCCGGCACCGGTACGCCCAGTGCCACGGCCTGGGCAACAACCCGCCGCCAGGCAGCCTGCGCGTCGTTGACTTCCCGCTCGAAGAACGGATCCAGCAGCAAATTGTCCAGCTCATGGTTTTTATCAAATGCGCTCTTGATGTCAGCCAGGAAGACCGAGCGGATAATGCAGCCGCCTCGCCACATCAGGGCGATTCCGCCGTAGTTCAGATTCCAGCCGTATTCCGCGGCAGCAGCCTGCATTAGCATGTAGC
>CAZHBM010000485.1:0-2598 GCA_964529945.1 uncultured Anaerolineales bacterium
CCAGCCTCTCTGACAGCCCTGGCCGCCTGATCCATGTGGAAATAGTGGTCGGCCACACAGGTGACGCCGGCCTCGATCATCTCGGCCAATCCGAGCAGCATTCCCCAGTAAACGTCCTCGGGTTGCAGGTTGCTCTCCAAGGGCCAAATAAAATCGTTGAACCATTTCTCTAGAGAGACGTCTTCGGCCAACCCACGGAAAATGACCATCGGCACGTGAGCGTGCGTGTTGATCAGGCCGGGCATAACTACCTGGCCGGTTGCATCGATTGTCTGTTTGGCCTGGGCCGGCAGCAAATCCCCGCTCGGCTGAACAGCTTCGATACGGTTGCCGCGCACGGCTACGTCGTGCTGGGCCTTGATTGCCACCTCACCGCTTGGGGACACAGACAGCACATTTCCATTCTGGATCAGCAGATCAAGCATTGGTCTGTCCTGTTCGCGTAACGATTGAATCCCCCCTACGGGTTACTCTTCCGGCGTAAGTGATCTGTTCGCGACGGGCCGGAGTCTAATTGCAGGGAATCTCGTTTCCACTGGGACTGAGGCACAGTGTTATCGTTTGTCCCGGAAAGTCGAAGATCAAAGCGCGCACGTAATCGCTTCTCTCCAGGTGGGTGGCAAAGGTGACATCGGTGGTCTCGCCTGGCTCGACTACGGTGTTGTTATAGTACCAGATACAGGTCCTCAAACCTGCGCCGCTGGCGGAAACAAAATCCGGCGACCAGTGATCGGGGATGAAGTTCTTGGAGTTGTTGGTCACCAGTACCTGGACTGTAAACCGTTTCAAGGTGCTTCCCTCGTCCCAATAAGGGCCGTTGCAGCCGTCCGGGTCAGTTGGTATACCCCACGGCTCATAGACCACATTTCGTCCCACGTGCACATCGTAGCTGGGTTGCGGCGTGGCGGTCGGTACCACTACCACCGGCTGGTCGGTGGGCGGCGTGTAAGGCCTGGGTGCTGTGTAGGTCGGATAGGGCGTGTAGGTGGGCATATCCGTTGGATAGGGCGTGTAGGTGGGATAGGGCGTGGCCGTGGGCACGTCGGTTGGGTAGGGCGTGTAGGTTGGATAAGGCGTGGCTGTCGCTGCGTCGGTCGGGTAAGGGGTGTAGGTGGGATAGGGCGTCGCCGTCGGATAAGGTGTCGGGGTGCCTGTCGGCGTAGCGACTGCAGCCTGAGTCAACGAGAGGGCCGCCAATGCGGTTGCATCAGTGGAACCGCTGCCTCCGTCGGATGGCTTTGACAGGAAGTATACGGCTGCTCCGATGGCGACCAGGGCCAGCACACCCACCAGGGCGATCAGACCGCCTACGCCCAGTGCCATCAGGCTCTGGTTGCCTTCGCTGGGGGGCGCGGTCGGCAGCGAAGGCGGTTGGGGCACCATTGCGCCCGACGAGGGCGCGTAACCCGCCCCTGTGAGCCCCTGAGCCGCCCCCTGTGACATATAGGTGTGATCGGACGCGTCGGCCTGGTCGCTGAACAGGAGCTTGACGTCTTGGCTGACACCGACTGTGTCGCCCACCGTAAGCGTTACCGGGTTAGTCACCTTAGCGCCGTTCACCCAGGTGCCGTTGGCGCTGCCCAGATCCTCCAACACGTAGCCGGAGCCACGCCAGCTCAACTGAGCATGATGGCGCGATACCCGGTGATCGTTGATCACAATCTGGTTATCGGCCTGCCGTCCAATCGATACGGTCGTTCCGTGGACGGCGTGAGTGGTGCCCTGACCGGGTCCTTGCAAAACGATGAGATAATAGGCGGCTGATTGGTATGCCATAGTTGTCCTCCTGGCAGGTGTGCCGGCGCTATGCGGGTAACGGAACGGCACAAAGGCTCAAGCTATTGCATTGAGATGAGGCTGTCACTCCTGCAACGGCAGGCTTAGCAAGTATGCCGCTATTATACCACAAACCGATTGTAGATACACCCTGCTTGGACGTTTTAGTAACGGACAGCCGTTGCACCTGTACCCCTTCCGTGATATACTGTGTCCGCGTCCTTGTTGAACATTTTCTTTTCATCAGGCGCTTTGGAGGCCCAGGATGGCTTACGAAACGCAAGCAACCAGCAGCACGCCAGCTCTCATCATTTACGTGTTGGACGTGAGCGTCTCGATGGGACAGCCCTTGACCGGCACGCGCCGGGTGGATGTGGTTATGGACGCTCTGGGGGCAGCCTTGCGGCAGATGGTCTTTCGCTCCACCAAAGGCGCCCGCGTTTCTCCTCGCTATCGCATTGGCATGTTTGCCTACAGTCACCACGTATTTGACCTGTTGGACGGCGTCAGAACGGTGGACGAGGTGGCCGGTCTGGGCATCCCTGAGCTGTCGCCGATGCGCACCACCGATACAGCCCGAGCCTTCGCCCAGGTAGAGAAACTGCTGCAGCGAGAGATTCCGTCCATCAAACACTGCCCGGCGCCGCTGGTGTGTCATATGACGGATGGCGAGTACACTGGCGATGATCCCCAGCCTATCATCCAGCGCATCCGTCAGATGTCAGTACCAGACGGTAACGTGCTGGTCGAGAATATCTTCATCTCGGATCGTATTCTGGGCACGCCCATTGTTGACCCGCAACGCTGGTCGGGCATCGCGGC
>CAZHBM010000486.1:0-2592 GCA_964529945.1 uncultured Anaerolineales bacterium
GACCAATAGCCGGGAGCAAAGAGGGGAGATCAACATGAAATATTTGATCACAACCGCAGTACTGCTATTGATTGTGGGGATGGGCTTAGCTGCCTGCACGGTTGGCACGCCGACACCGGCTTCACCCGCTGCACCTGCTCCGGCGACCGGCGTACCGGTCGTCGTTTCTACCTCCAATGCCCAACCGAGTCCTCAACCCGGTGGCCCCACAGCAACGGCCGGCGCGGCGAGTGAGTCCACGGTAAGCGCCCGGCCAACCGGTGAGCCCGAACCGACGTCCCCCGCTAGTGAGGATATGCCGGCGATTGTGGACCGGATGTATTTTGGTATACCCAGTGGCAATGCAGCCTACCCGACGCTGATCACCACCGATAGCCGGCGCCAATTGGGCTACATCCTGAATCGAGGTTTCGGGCAAGAGGGCAATACAATCGGCGTTTTTGATTTGCAGAGCGGGCAGATGACCGGCCTGGTGAGTCTGCACAACCCGCAAGAATTCGGCTCGCCATCCCCCTTGGACATCCAGGTGGATGGGTATCGTCCCCTTGTCTACGCATTGGTGGGTGACCGTTTTGCCGATAAACCACAATCGAGCCTGATTATGGTCGACACGGATGCGCTGAACGTCGTGGACGTGCTGGAAGGGGTTGAAGCCTTCGCGGCCGCCCCCGACCGGCTCTACCTGGCCAATGACACGCGCCTGTGGGTGTTGGACGCACAAGATAAAACCATCCTGGCCGAGCGCGATTTGCCGATGCGCAAGTACAACAGCGTGATGGCTTTGAACGTTGAGGCCGGGCGACTGTATCTTGGGCGCGGCAACCCCGGCGATTGGGATCCCCCCGGCTGGACGCTGGAGATATTCGATAGCCTCAGCCTGGAATCGGTCGGCAGCTACGCTACGCCGGGCGAATTTGATCACCTGGGTGTTGACCCGGCCAGCGGCCGTATCTATTTGGTGGAGAGTGACGGTGCCCAAGCCGCCCTGCGCGCGCTGACGGTCGACGGGAAACCTGTGGAGACATTGCCGCCGGTATCGCTCAGCAGTGATTATTACGACTTTCCGATGGCGATTACCGGCGACACGCTGTTCGTGGGCGATGGCTCGTGGGATTCTTTTCAGGTGCGCCGCTTCGGGCTGCCTGATCTGGAACCCTTACCGCCCGTGCCGATGAGACAGGTAACCGACCTGGCAGTCGATTCCCAGGGCGGCAACATTTATGGATTGTACGGCAACTATGGTGGCCCCATCCAGGTGTTTGACGCGCAAGGTGAGGCAGTCGGACGCATTTTCACCGCCATATCGATTCACGACGCCCTGGCCGACCCGGCGGCGGGACGGCTATACTTGCTGGATGACACAGGCCGGTTGCGGGTTTTGTCGCTCAATGACTACAGTCAAGAACGCGTCGTGGAGACGGGCTTCAACGTGTTTGACGACCTGTCGGTTGGCTCGGGTGAACTGAGCCTCGACGCCGGCAGAGACCGGTTGTACATCGGCGGCTGCCCCGCTCGCAGCGTTGATACACAGAGCTGGGAAGTAACGGCGTATGCCGACGTGTGCGGGCAGATAACGCCCGACGCCAGCAGCTCGCGCGTCTACCTCACACTGCCGTGCCAGTGCCGTATGACCCAATGTAACGTGTTGATTCTAAGCGCCGATACGATGACGGGCACACGAACACTGTATCCCGAGCAAGATCCCTTGACGGCGCCGTGCCCCGTGGCCACCCGGCTCGATCCCAATCACCAGCTCCTGTACGCGATGATCTACAACGGCACCCCCGGGTCCAACAGCGGCGACTACTTTTCGGTTTTCGACGTGGCTGCCCAGCCGCGCGCCGTCTACACCAGTACCAACATCGCCTACGCCCGGCCCGCCCTCGACACCTCTGCCGGTCGCGCTTTCCTGGCGCGCTACCGGATAGACCGGTCGTTCATTCATCGTTTTGGGTTGCAGGATGGTGCATTTGAGGAGACGGGTGTTTTGGCCGGCGCGCAGGGACAACTGGCCTACGATGAGGAGCACGACCGGCTGTATGCAGTCACTCCGGATACGGTGGCTGTGTTGGACGGTGACCTGACGCTGTTGGCCGAGATGCCGTTGGAGCCGGGACAGGACCTGTTGAGCCTGGACCCGTTGGCCGGGCGGCTGTACCTCAAAGACCAAAACGGCACGCTGACGATCGTCGCTACGTCGGGCGGGACACTGCAGCCGCCCAAAGAAATTGATAAGAATAACAGCTATTATCTGACCCCCCAGCAAATTATCCTGGCCGGCAGCGACGTTTTGTTGCGCTTGTGGCAGGGCGCACTGTACCGCTCAGATGACTTCGGGTCGACGTGGCAGCTCTTGGGACGCGGGTTACCGCCGCATCAATGGGATGCTATGGCCGCCTCGCCCAACTTCGACCAGGACGGGACCGTTATGGTCGGCAAACGCTATTATGGGCGCAACGGCGGTCTTTACCGGTCCACAGACGGCGGTTCTAGTTGGTGGCCGAGCACGCATGGCTTGACCGATTTGAACGTGTCCGAAATCGTCTTTTCCCCCACCTACGCACGCGATAAGACGGTGTTTGTAATTGCCCC
>CAZHBM010000487.1:0-2579 GCA_964529945.1 uncultured Anaerolineales bacterium
TTTGAGTTGCGTAAAGGCGAAATTCACTCGTTGTTGGGCGAGAACGGGGCCGGAAAATCCACCCTCATGAACATCTTGTACGGTCTCTACCGGCAGGATGAAGGCCAGATATTCCTCAATGGTCAGGAGGTCAAGATCAACGAGCCGACTGACGCCATCAAGCTCGGGATCGGCATGGTGCACCAGCATTTTATGCTTATTCCGGTAATGACCGTGGCTGAGAACATCATACTCGGCACGGAAATTGTCAAGAACGGGTTTGTTTTGGATCAGGCTACAGCATCCAAGCGAATTTCGGAACTCTCGAACCGGTACGGCCTGGCAGTTGATGCCGGCGCCTACATCAAGGACCTGCCGGTAGGAACGCAGCAACGGGTCGAGATTATCAAGGCCCTGTACCGCCAGGCGGATATCCTGATCCTGGATGAACCGACGGCCGTTCTCACACCCCAGGAAGCCGACGAACTTTTTGTCATTATGAGGGCTCTGATCGACCAAGGAAAGAGTATCATCTTCATCACCCACAAACTTGGGGAGGTCTTCGCAGTAGCAGATCGTATCACGGTGCTGCGTAACGGGCACCTGGTCGGCACCACGTCTCCCAAGGAAGCCAGCCAGGCATCCCTGGCCGAAATGATGGTCGGTCGCGAGGTAATTCTGACCGTCAAAAAGATGGCCGCCCAGCCAAAAGGCCTGGCAATCGAGGTGCAAGACCTGGTGGCCCTGGATGACCGCAATACACTCATGGTCAATGGCACGTCATTTGACATCCGAGAGGGTGAAGTGTTAGGCATTGCCGGCGTGCAGGGCAACGGGCAAACGGAGCTGGTGGAGGTGTTGACCGGCTTGCGCCATTGCACCAGCGGTCAGGTCACCATCGAAGGCGTGGACGTGACTAACGCCTCGCCGCGCAAGATCGCCCAACAGGGTGTCGCTCACATCCCGGAAGACCGGCACGAATACGGCATGGTGGCTTCTTACCCGGTTGCGGACAACCTGATCCTCAATTCATATTACCAGCCGCCCTTCGCTCACGGTGCGGCAATGGATTTCCGGGCCATCGAGGATAATGCATCACGGCTGATTCACGAATTCGACATACGCACGCCCAGCCCCTACACGCCGGCAGGGTCACTTTCCGGCGGCAACCAACAGAAAATGGTGGTTGCCAGGGAGTTTTCACGCCCGATCAAAGTCTTGATCGCGTCCCAGCCGACCCGTGGATTGGACGTCGGTTCCATCGAGTTCATCCACATGCGGCTGATTCAGGCCCGCGACAATGGGGTCGCGGTGCTGCTCGTTTCGGCCGAATTGGACGAGATCATGTCTCTGTCGGACCGCATTGCCGTTATGTACAAGGGAAAGATTATCGCCACCCTGGACGCGGCCAGGGCAGGTAGAGAACAACTGGGTCTCTTGATGGCTGGTATCGTCCCTGCGGAAACGGTCAGTGAGAAGGAGGACGAACGTGGGCTTGCCTGAGAACATCATTGCATCACAAACCAGCGCGCCCAAGCCGGAGAAGCGGCCACGCGTAGGCCTTGTGACCGACGTTGGTAAGGTCAACGACGGAACCTTCAACGAATACGCCTACCAGGGCATGATGCGGGCGGCCGAAGAACTGGATCTGCCACGGACCTACATTGAGACCATCCACCCTGACGACGGCGAAGGTAATATTCTGATGTTGATCGAGGGTGGATGCCGGATCGTGGTCACCGTCGGCCAGAGTCTGGGAAAAATCGTCGAACGCGTCGCGGCCCACTATCCGCAGGTCAAGTTCATCGTGGTTGACTTTGCCCTGGTCGAGCCCTTGCCCAACACCATCAGCCTCCTGTTCGCCGAGGATCAGGCCGGGTTCCTGGCCGGCGCTTTGGCCGGCTATATGACAAAGAGCAACATCCTGGGAATTGTCGCCGGCCACGAGATTCCGCCGGTGGTCAAGTTCTACAAGGGATTCACGAATGGTGCCAAATCCGTCAATCCCAGAGTGCAGGTGCTGGGAGAATACGTCGGGTCCTTTACCGATCCGGAAAAAGGGCGCTCGGTAGCTTTTTCGTTGATGGACCAGGGAGCTGACGTCATTTTTGGGGCCGGCGGGGGCACCGGTAGTGGTGCCATTTTGGGCGCTGCGGCCAAGGGCGCCTGGGTCATCGGCGTTGATCAAGATGAATGGGTCACCACCTTTGACAACGGCAATGTGCCCGGCGCAGACCGCCTTCTGTCCAGCGCAGTCAAACGGGTAGACAACGCGGTTCATACAGCCATCAAAGAAATGGCCAGCGGGAAACAAGAAATCAAACCCATTGCCTATTTCGATGCCACCAACGACGGCATCGGCCTGGCGCCCTACCACGCAGCGGAAGATTCCATCCCCGAAGAGATTATGGGCCGGCTGGATGAGATTGGCGCCGGCTTGCGCAGCGGCATCCTGCAGACGAGGGTTGGACCGGGCGGCGAGGACGTTGTGGAAACATTCTGGGATCAGTTGCGTGCCTGGAATTGGACCGACCTGGCGGTATTGGTACTGGCGGTTTTCACGGCGGTATTGGTCGGCGCCATTATTATCTGGGTAACGC
>CAZHBM010000488.1:0-2568 GCA_964529945.1 uncultured Anaerolineales bacterium
TCGAGAACTTTCACAAAGACGACTTGACCGTGTTGGAAGCAGGCCAGCCACTTATCGACCGGGAGGAAACACTGGTCGACCCTCGCAGTCGAGATCCGCATTGGTACGCCACCAGCAAGATCCCGCTGTTTGATGAGGCCGGAGAGGTGTTCGGCCTGGTGGGCATCGCCGTCGACATCGACCAACGCAAGCGGGCCGAGGCTGCATTGAGGCAGGCGAGGGACCAATTGGAGGCGCGAGTGGCCGAGCGAACGGCCGAATTGACCGAGATCAACACCCGATTGCAGCAGGAAATCGCCGAACGCGAACGAACCCAGTCGCAATTGGAGACCGAACGTAGTTGGCTGCAGACGCTCATCGACAACATGCCGGATGCTGTGTTCGTGAAGGACCTGGATGGGCATTACCTTTTATGCAATAAAACAGTGTTGCGTATCTATGGAGCTAATGCGGCCGGTGAGGTGATCGGTAAGAAAGCCGATGATTTTTATCCACCCGACCTGGCAACGATTTTCGAACAGGAAGATGCCACCGTTTTGGAGTCCGGGCGGCCGTTGCTCAACCTCGACGAGCGTGTGCTGGACCGGACCCTGGGTCACGAGTTCTGGCAATTGACTACCAAAGCGCCCCTGTTTGATGCCACCGGCCAGGTGGTCGGATTGGTCGGCATTGGGCGCGACGTGGATCGCCTGAAGAAGATGGAAGCTGCCTTACGGCGGGCGGAACAGGAAAAGCGCGCCATTCTGGATAACTTGATCGCCCACGTGACCCTTTTCGACCGAGACCTGCGCATTCAGTGGGTTAACCAACCGGCGACTGATAACCTGCATATGATACGTAGGGATGAGGCGATTGGGCAACTTTGCTATCAACTGGTATGGGAACGCGACACGCCCTGCCCAGGGTGCCCGGTGCTGGCGGCTATGGAAGACGGCAAGATGCACGAGTTCGAGCGGCATGCCGAAGATGGTGTCGTATGGGATATCCGCGGCTATCCGTTCCGTGACGTCGACGGGACAATTGTCGGTGGCGTGGAGATATCGCTGGATATTAGCGACCGCAAGCGGGCTGAAATTGCCTTACGCCAGGAGCGCGATTTTGTTGACCGCGTGATCCAGACGGCACCAGTCATCATTGCGCTGATCGACACCGAGGCACGCATTTTGCGTTTCAACGATTACCTGGAGACCATCTCCGGCTATCAGTTGGGGGAAGTCGCCGGCCAAAATTGGTTCGATCTGTTTCTGCCCGAGCGCGAACGGGAAGCAACGCGCGCGACAATTAATGGCATTTTGGAGGATGCTGATGGTGACACCGTCAGGCACGACAACGCCATCGTCACCCGCGACGGGCGCGAGCGCCAGATCGAATGGTACAACAAGCGTCTGGAGGATGCAGATGGCAACACCATCGGCTTGTTGGGCATCGGCCAGGACGTTACCGAGCGCCGGCTGGCCGAACGGGCACTACAGAGTAGTCAGGAACGGCTGTTGCAGGTGTTCCGCCTCAATCCAATCCCGCTCATTGTCACCCGTCTGTCGGACGACGTCGTCGTTGAGGTCAACGAGGCCGGGCAAGCTGCCATCGGCTATAGCCGCGACGAGATGGTGGGTAAGACAACCCTCAATTTAGGTCTGATCAAGGCTGAGGTGCGAGAGGAACAAAAACGGCAGCTGGCCGCCGGCAGCCGCTTGCGCGGATTCGAGGCCTTCTATGCCACCCGCCACGGTGAACACCGGGTGGGCCTTTTCTCCGGCGAGATAGTGGAAATAGACGGCGAGATGTGTCTCATCCAAGCTGTGCACGATATCACCGACCGCAAACGGGCTGAGGAAGCGGTCACGCATCGCCTACAGGCCGAAGAACTGGTGGCTGCCCTATCGACGCATTTCATTAACGTCGCCTCGGATGCGGTTGACAAAGAGATACAATTGGCATTGCAGAAAGTGGGACGTTTCGTCGAGGTCGAGCGTACCTACTTGACGCTAATCGACAGCCTGCCCTACGCCGAGTCTAAGGGCGAAGAGGACGTCCCTGCTACCGGCCTGACCGTCGATAGAGATTACGAATGGTGTGCACCTGGCACGGCGCCCATCAGCGAAACCCTGATCGGTGTACCGCTCTCACGCTGGTTTCCCTGGTCGATGGGTATTCTGCTCTCCGGTGACGTCCTGGCCATCTATCACCTGGATGAGATCCCGCCCTTCGGCCGGCCGGAGCGTGACTATTGGCAACGCCACGGCGTTCAGTCGCATCTGGGAATCCCCTTGTTCAAAGACGGCACTTTGTTTGCTATCCTCAATTTCGACAGCCTGCGCCGACAACGCCAATGGCCCGAATCCGACATTAATCTGATACGCGTGGTGGGCGAGATTTTACTGAACGTATTGACGCGCAGACAGGCTGAACAGGATGTGCTGCAATCCGAGCGGCTGGCAGCACTGGGACGTCTGGCGGCATCGCTGGCCCACGAGATTAATAACCCACTGCAAATTCTGCAAGGGCACCTAGACTTGATCATCGATTTTCCACTGGACGAAGTTGAAAAACAGGAGTATTTCCTGGTAA
>CAZHBM010000489.1:0-2566 GCA_964529945.1 uncultured Anaerolineales bacterium
GACTACACAAGAATTGAACCCGGGCAGTTCCGCGGGCAGCCAATCAACGACCTTCGGCGATCGCCTCAAGTGGTTTCTGGCTCGCTCCGGCATCCTGGTGGGTCTGATCATCCTGTTTGCCGGCCTGTCAATTATCGCCCCCAACTTCCTGACCGTCAGAAACCTTCTGAACGTCCTGCGCCAGGTTTCTTTCGTGGGCATCATCGCCTGCGGTATGACCATTGCCTTAATTGGTGGCGATGTGGACTTGAGCGTTGGGTCGGTGGTGGCATTGACGTCTTCCGTGCTGGCTGTGCTGTATGCCAAGGTCGGCCTGCCACTAGGGGTGTCGGTTATTCTGGCACTGGTACAGGCGACAGTGGTGGGCGGCCTGGCCGGCCTGGTGCGCGTCCGGTGGAACATTCCGGCTCTGATTGTGACTCTGGCCCTGATGATCTCGTTGCGCGGGGTGGCCTTTGTGCTGACCAACGCCTTCCCGATTCCCATCACCGATCCGGGCTTCGAGTTCTGGGGTGGTGGCTACGTTCTGGGCGTCCCGGTACCGGCACTGATCTTCGTGGGGATCATGGCGATATTCTGGTTTATCAGCACGCGGACGGTCTACGGCCGGTCGGTCTACGCAGTGGGCGGCAATGCGGAAGCGGCTCGTCTTTCCGGCATCCCGGTCAACCGCATTCGGATTATGATCCTTGTGACCACCGGTTTTTTGGCCGCCCTGAGTGGCTTCCTACTCACTTCTCGCTTGACGTCAGGCTACTCGGGTGTCGGCGTGGGCTGGGAGTTCGACGTCATCGCAGCCGTGCTGATCGGTGGCGCCAGTCTAACCGGCGGTGAGGGTACTATGCTGGGCACGCTGCTGGGGGTACTATTCATCGGTCTGCTGGCCAACGGTATGGTGTTGATGGGGGTCAACCCCTACGTCCAGGATGTGGTGCGTGGTGCGATCATCCTGTTGGCAGTGTGGTTGAGTACCGTCCAGAAGAGCCCGGCCTCAGCCTGACGCCAAACCGTGACAGGCCGGAGGGCGACGCCGTTTGGTCCTGGCGCGGTAGCGGGTGATTCCTGGCCCGTTCCCCAGCCTTTTCTGGGCCCGGCCGCCGGTCACATGGCAATGACCCCACCAACGTATAGAGGAGTATGCACTTATGAATAGTCGAGAGAGAGTCAAACGCACCATCAGCTTCCAGCGCCCGGACCGGGTGCCCATTTCACACGCCGTGCTGCCGGCCGCCCAGATCAAATACGGTCAGCCGCTGAACGATATTTTGGCCGAGTATCGCGAGGACTTCGGTTGGGACTACCTGACCGACCTGCCGCCGGATGAGTTCCCGGCTCTGTACAAGGTAGGCAGCAACGTCGATGACTTCGGTACTGTCTGGCGGGGTGAGTGGCTGGGCATCTGTGGCATCCCGGTCGAGTTTCCGATTAAGGATATGGCCCACGTGGCGGACTATAAATGGCCCGAGGTCTTCTCGGCCGGCCAGCCGCGCCACCGCCAGTACAGTGGCCACATGGAGGGCTTCGACGATCGCTGGTACGCCCGTGGCGGCTGGATCACGTTCTTTGAGCAGATGCAGCAACTGGTGGGCATGGAAACCCTGCTCATGGAGATCGCACTTGACTCGGCCAACCTGCACCGGCTGATGGATGACATGCTGGCCTTCAACCTGGCCTGGCTGGACAAGTGGACGGCATTGGAATACGACGGCCTGCACTTCGCCGACGACTGGGGCGAGCAACACCGGTTGTTAATCAACCCCAAGGACTGGCGCCGGCTGTTCAAGCCCTACTATGCGCAGATGTTCAAGAAGGTCAGGGACGCCGGCATGCACGTCTGGTACCATTCGGATGGTCACATCAACGATATCTTACCCGACCTGATCGAGATTGGTGTGAACGTGGTCAACTGCCAGGTGGCGGCGGTGGGCCACGAGTGGATTGCCAGCAATATCCGCGGCAAGGTGACCTTCCGAACCGACATCGACCGCCAACACGTTATGCCGTTCGGTTCGCCATCTGAGGTCAAAGAAGAGGTGCACCGAACGTTTGAAGCGTGCGGAGGACCGGAGGGCGGCATCGTGGCTTGCGGGGAGATCGCGCCCGATGTACCGCTGGAGAACATCCGCGCTATGTACGAAGCGTTTCTCGAGTACGGCACGTACCGCTAGACCCACTTCCCACAGTCTTCTCGCCAACGCTGCACCGGCACCGTAGTGGGAGAGACTGTGGGAAGCTGCTTTGTCCCTTCTCCAATGTCCCAAACTCATCCCTTGGACCGGGTCTGTCCCAAATCTATTGTTGGAAGAATTGGGCCGAGCCAAAGCTTGGCCGCCAAGCAGGCTCGTGAGAGACCACTCACTTTACGTTTTGAGGGGCACGTAGAATCAGTTAGTATGTTTAATTATTTGTGGGTGGGAGGCCTTCCACCCACAAATAATTAACAAGAGATTGGACCGGCCCCGTCTCACACGGTTTTCTACCAAGAAAATGGGACACACCCCTTGGCCGGTTATCATTTGACACCCCTCCCGTTTTCGGGTACCATGGCGCTCGCAGTTGGGTAGCG
>CAZHBM010000490.1:0-2548 GCA_964529945.1 uncultured Anaerolineales bacterium
ATCTTCTGCTGCAAGCGGCAGCCATGGACTTGGGTTCGGTGTGGGTCGCCGTCTATCCCCACAAGGACAACGAGGATTACGTGCGCGAATTGTTGACTATCCCTGAGCGGCTGCACGTGTTGAACCTGATAGCAGTCGGCCATCCGGCCGAGACCAAACCGCCGCACACGAAATACGACCCGGACAAGATTCACTACGAAAAGTACTAGCACAGGAAAACGGCGTCTGGACCCGAAAAGAGGTCCGGACGCCGTTATTATTTCAGCCGCCCGGCCGAGTCCAGGCGCCACAGATACGCGTGGGCGTAGTCCAACAGCTCGAACCCAAGACGTTCGAGAATGGGCCTGCTCATCGGGCTGGCATCCACCGTCAAATACCTGACTCCCCGTTGATATGCCTCGTTGGCTCTCACGTTCAACAGGCTGCGATAAAAACCCTGTTGCCGGTATTCAGGCAATGTGGAACCGCCCCACAGGCTGGCAAACTGGCTGCCGGGATGAAAACGCACCCAGGCACAACTGACAGGCCGGTCGCCAGCATAAGCAACGTAGATGCTGATGTTGCGCGTATCTTCCGCCAATGCCTGGCTGAGCTCGCTGATTAGGCCGGCGAAATTTATGTTCCAGACGGCTTCTTCCACCGCTTGCACGTCAGCGAAAGACGACACTTCACCGACCTTGCGCACGTCGCGCCCGTTGGGCGACCACGTGTTTGGCGGCACGCGGGCCAAGTCCAGCACCAACACGGCGTCCGTATCCTCGCGTTCAAAACCGTGAGCAACCAGGCGCTGGCCCAGATCAGCCGGGGTGTCATGGTCGTAGAGTTTCCACTCGAAATCGTGTCCAATTGCGCCGAAATAGTCTATCTCGGTCTGAATGGCGGCCTCGGCGTTATGCTCGTCCAGGCGCGAGTATATTAGCGTGCTGCGAGAATCGAAAAGGGAGACCAATCTGGCAACCAGCGTCGTCTTCTCGAGACGACTGCCGAAGAAATTGGCATTTGTTCGCTGCTCCCTGTCGAACAGTTCAAGCAGTTCGTTACGGTTCAAGTTGTCGTCCTCCCGGCCACCGGCGATGGCCCCACCATCACAATACAGTCCGAGGACCAAAATAGCGCTGCCAAACCGAATCCCCCAATCCTTTCCGCGTCAACTTCACCGCCAGCGGCAGAAAGTCGACCAGATTTTGAGCTGTCATCCCATCCGGTCCTATGTCCTCCGCTGCCAAATCGCCGGCAAAGCCGTGGATGAAGACACCCTGGCGCACCGCCTTATCTACCGGCAGACCCAGCCCCACCATCGCGGCGATGGTGCCATTGAGTACGTCCCCCGATCCGGCCGATGCCATGCCGTCGTTGCCGCTCATATTGACAAACATCCGCCCGTCGGGATAGCCCACCAGCGAATGGGCACCCTTGAGAACGATGTAGGCATTCAACAAACCGGTCGTCTGTTGAAGAATCTCGACCTTATTGGCGCTGATATCCGCAATACTCCGTTTCACGATGCGCGACATCTCACCCAAATGCGGCGTCAGGATCGTCGGCGCACTGCGCCTGGAGACGGCGTCCAGATCTTTGCTGATGGCAGTGATGCCGTCTCCGTCGATGAGCAGCGGCACCGTGATCTCGCGCGCCAGTTCACGCACCAATTGCTGCGTCTCGTCATTCAGTGACAGTCCCGGCCCCATCACAACCATGTCCACTTGCTGTGATAGCTCGAGCAAGGCAGATTTGTTGGCCATCGCAATACTGCCCGCTTCCGTCTCCTGCTGGGGGGCAAAGACGATTTCGCTGCCGCGGTTGGCGATGAAGGGCGCTATCGATTTGGGCGTCGCCAGGCGTGAATAGCCGCCGCCGGCCTTAAGAAAGGACATGGCCGAAAAATAGGGTGCGCCAAAATAGTTGGCCGCCCCGGCGATGAACAGCACGTCTCCAAAAGTACCTTTGTAGCCGGCTTCGTCACGCGCGGGGAAACACAAGGGCTGGCTGACGGCGATTTTGAGGTCGTCGTTTTGGTAGAGGGCCGGCGGGAAGGAAATATGCGACACCCACAATTCACCGCAGTAGCGGTAGCCGGGGTACAGCAGGTTGCCCAGCTTGGGTAAGCCGAAGGTAACGGTGTAGTCGGCCAACACGGCCACGCCCATCACCTGTCCGGTATCTCCCTGAATGCCCGATGGGATGTCAACCGCCACGACTGTCTTCCCGGCCGAGTTGATCAACTCGACCACCAGGCGATAGATGCCTCCCACTTCTCTCGTAAGGCCCGTGCCAAAAAGCGCATCCACAATCACCTGGCTGTCCGCCACGGCCGCTTGGGCCGTCGCCACGTCTTTTAGAAACACAATTGTAACCGGCAGCTTACGCACAATGTCGAGGTTGAGTGCCGCGGCACCTTTGAACTTGTCGGCAGCTCCCAGAACGAATATGGTCACGTCGGCGCCGTTGGAAGCCAGTTTCCTGGCGACCACAAAGCCGTCGCCGCCATTGTTGCCACCCCCGCAGAATACGACGATGCGTTTCCCATCAATATCCATCCGCTGTGACA
>CAZHBM010000491.1:0-2537 GCA_964529945.1 uncultured Anaerolineales bacterium
ATCTGGGCCGCCCGGTCGAAAATCTCCTCCCGGCTGATGCCCGCTTCCTCGTACATGGCAAAGATGTTGTCGTCCGACGTCTCCGGCGGGATGGTATGCGACGCCGCCAGAATGTAGCCTCCGCCGTCCTGGGTCATGCCGTCTATCAGGCGGGCCGTCGCCTGCCGCACCTGGCTGACCGTACCATGTGGTAGCAGTTCCTGCGTATCCACCCCTCCCATGAAGGAGATAGCGTCGCCGAACTCACGCTTCAACTCCAGCGGGTCCATGCCCGGGCAGTTGCCCTGCACCGGATTGAGCACGTCCATGCCGATCTCGATCAGATCGGGGATGATGGGCCGCAGCGCACCGCAACAGTGGAAAGCCACGTACAGACCATGCTTTTTGCCGACGTCGAACACTCGTGCCAGTTCCGGCTTGATCATCTCTCGCCATAAGGCCGGGCTCATCATCATGTGCTCCTGACCGGCCACGTCGTCCCCGGCCCACAGCCAATCCAACTTGTAGCGGGCGATGGCCTCCTCTGACAGCCAGACGGAGAAATCGGCGCAGCGGCGCAACATCTCCCGGCTGACCTCGGGCTGTGCCAGCATTTCCACCAACGTCTCTTCCATTCCCCGCAGACGCCAGTACATCTCGTAGACACAGGGCGAGACGTCACAGCCGATGAAATACTGGTCAGACGCAGCAGCAATAGCATCCATCTGCGATAGCAGCTGTTCACTACAGGCATACGGGAATTCGTAGGCCAGCACCTGTTCCGGTGTGGCGTCCTTGAGCGGATGGTGGCTGATCTGGTTGAAGCTATACTGGTAGATCCAGTGGATGCCCCACTCGTCCACGTGCCCTTCGCCGTCGACGGTGTGCCGGATGCCCTCCATAGCGTAGTTGTTATTAACCCACGTCTGGCGGACGTCGTCCCCCATTGCCAATGAAACCTGGCCTGGCTCGATCTCCAACAAGTCTCCAAGATGGCGGGCGGTGACCGGATGGAACCACATGAAGACCGGCACCCGGTCCGGATTTTCCCGTTTCAGCGCAGCGTATACTCTTTGCTTGGATGTCACGCCATCATACCCTTTCCTCATGTTAACCTGCCCAGCTCCCGAAATGCCGCCACGCAGGCTTGATAGTTTTCTTCGGACATGCCGATGCTACCGTATTCCTCAACATACCCGATCAACCCGCCGTTAAAACGTCCCAGGCTTTCCATCACTTCTCGAACGTCGCGGTATATGTCGGCCGGGGTGCCAAGGATAGAAGTCGTCTGGTAGCTGACCGGACATACGAAACATACCTGCCCGCCGTAGCGCTTTCCCAGGGCCGGAATGTCGTACAGGTTGGGTTGGGAGATATTGAGAATATCCACCCCACATTCGAGCAGGTCCGGAATGAGCGGCGACACCTGGCCGCAGGTGTGGAAGTAGACGTACAGGTTACGGCGATGGACCTGTTCGAATTGGTGCCGGTAGAGTGGTTTGAACACCTGGCGCCACAGCGCCGGCGAGATAATCGGCCCTGATTGGGTTCCCCAATCGTCGAAAAAGGCAACTGCGTGAAAGGCGTCGGCTGGCAGACTTCGGATGAGTTCGCACTCAAAATCAAACACCCGATCTGCCAGGCGGCGAACCCGGTCAGGCTGGTCGATCAGGTCCATCATCAAGTTGTCGAACCCTCTCAGGAAGGACATGGTTGTAAAGCCACTCAAGGCCAGGCTGGCCAGCCGGAAATGCTCGGGATATTCGGCCAGGAAGGCCTCCAGACCGGCGAATCGATCCGAGCGGTACGGGTCGGGAGGGGAAACTTCATCAAACCGGTTCCATTGCTCGAACAGTGGGTGGATGGGCTGGCCCATCGTCTCGTCCAGCCGGCGCCAGCGAAACCCCCACTCGGACATGTCCTTACCCGGGCCTTCAAAATGGTGCTGGATATCGAAAGACACAATGTCAGAGTCCTGAAAATCTCGGTTGAACAGGTAGACCGGCACGTAGTCCGGACCTTCAAATCTGATCGCCTTTACCACCTGGTCGTGTTTCGTGGCGCGACCAGCGGAGTGTTCTCTGTTTGCGGCAGCAGAGGCCGCTCGATTCCCCTGTACATTTGCGGCGTCGAGGTCGGACGTGGTGGTGTGTTGGGCCGGCCCATTCTCTCTGGCAGGCTGTGCTTCAGCTTTTCTCATCTGCGGGCTATCTTTCACCATTACCGGGACTGCCCACGTGCAAAACAATCACCTCAAAAGCGTCCCTTGCTAGTAGGATTCTGGAACAGATCTCTTAGAACCAATGCATATGCCCCCAGTAGTGGAGTCTCATCCGACAGACTTCCAAAAAGGAAGGGAACGTGCCGAATAGGGTTGGCGAAGATGCGCTGCTGAAGTTCGGACTGAATGTCGGCATCCATAAAGGGCTCGAGCAAAGTAAACTTACCGCCGAACACAATCGCCTCTGGGTCGACAATGTTGATAGGCGCTACCAGTCCGGTTATCAGGAAGTCGATTGTCTGGCGAATTACTTGCCGGCAAAGGGCATCTCCCTCCA
>CAZHBM010000492.1:0-2509 GCA_964529945.1 uncultured Anaerolineales bacterium
AAGGCGCGTTTTCGCGCTTAGCCAGGTTGGCAGTGTCTTCACTTTGGTCGCAATCACCTGGCGCCGGTTTTCGGGCATGTCCAAATCTTTTGCCGGAGAAATTGGGCCGAGGCTTGGTTGCGAAGTAGGCTTGTGAGAGACGACTCACATAATGTTTTAAGAAGCGTGTAGAATCGGGTAGTATTTTTGTATTTCTTGTGGGTGAAAGCCCCTCCACCCACAAGAAATACAAGACAGATAAAACGGGCCGCCGGCTCACCTGGTCATCCACCAAGAAATTGGGACACACCCCAGATCTTTGCAATTGGTTGGAGCCACTGTTTAATGGTACAATTCACCTCAAATCGACTACTTCAACCACGCGCCCAGGGAGCCGCAGCAACACTCAGGGAAACTTCCACCGGTCAAACGTCACAGGCAATCGGCAACAACTGCAGGCGCTATCAAGGGCCGCCGATCCGGCTCCTCTGGCGCGGCCCTTAATCCGTTTCAGTCGTTAAGGAGACCAAATTGGCCACAATCGTCCGTATCGAAGACATATCCAACCACGTAGATGAAGAGGTCACCATCCAGGCGTGGCTGTATGCCAAAACCGGCAAAGGCAAGATTCAATTCTTACAGATTCGCGATGGTAGCGGCATTATGCAGGCCGTCATCTGGAAACCCGATGTTCCGCCTGAAGTATTTGAAGCTGCCAAGCGATTGACCCAAGAATCGGCCATTGTTGTAACCGGGCGGGTAAAAGCGGATGAACGCGCGCCGGGAATTCCCGGCGGCTTTGAAATGAGCGTCTCCAATCTGGAAGTCATTCAGTTCGCCGATGAGTACCCGATTACGCCCAAAGAGCATGGCATCGAGTTTCTGATGGAACACCGCCACCTGTGGATTCGCAGCAAAATGCAGTGGGCATTGTTGCGCATACGGGCGACTGTCATGCGGTCAATCCGTGAATGGTTGGATGACAACGGCTACCTCGAGATGTCGACACCGATTCTGACGCCGGCTGCAGGAGAGGGCACCACCACGCTGTTTGAAGTCGATTACTTCGGCCAGCCGGTCTACCTGGCCCAAACAGGCCAGTTGTACAACGAAGCCAACATCTACGCCTTTGGCAAGGTCTACTGTTTCGGCCCCACCTTCCGAGCGGAAAAGAGCAAAACGCGCCGCCATTTGACCGAGTTTTGGATGGTCGAGCCCGAAGTAGCCTTTTGCGACCTGGACCAATTGATGGAAATTGAAGAACAGTTCGTCAGCCACGTTGTCCAGAACGTGTTGCGCGAGAGGAAAAGCGAGCTGGAAGTGCTCGAGCGCGACACACGCGCGTTGGAAAAGGTAGTTCCTCCATTCCCCCGCATTAGCTATGACGAGGCGTTCGAAAGACTGTCTGCCATTGCCGCTGCCACCGAAGACCCGGAGTTGAAAGCGCAATTGGAGCTGACGTGGGGCAGCGATTTCGGCAGTCCGCACGAGACGGAACTGACCAAGCAGTTCGAGAAACCGGTTTTTGTCTACGGGTTTCCCACCGTCAGCAAAGCGTTCTACATGGAACCGTGGCCCAACCGGCCTGAAGTGTGCAAGAGCGTGGATCTGTTGGCGCCCGAGGGCTACGGCGAGATCACCGGTGGCAGCGAACGCATTTCCGACCCCAATCTCTTGCTGGAACGCATCCACCGCGACAAACTGCCGGAGGACGCCTTCCGCTGGTACATCGATCTGCGACGCTATGGCAGCGTTCCCCACAGCGGCTTCGGGTTGGGAGTGGAACGAACGGTTGCCTGGATTACCGGCATCCACCATGTGCGCGAGACCGAGCCGTTCCCACGCACGCTGGGTTCGGTTTATCCTTGATTTCGCACGGATCAACGCGCATCCTTGGGCAAATATCTGAGGAGAAGCTATGAGTTCCGATCTTAACGAACTGGAAGAGGCATGGGAAGAGAATGTGTTGCAGCCCTTTCTGAAAAAGGGGGGTGAAAGACGGGAAACGTTCGAGACCTCGTCGCACATTCCGGTGGATCGTCTCTACCTGCCGCCCGAAAGCCTGGACGAGGACGACGCACAACTCTACGCCGAGAAGATAGGTTTTCCGGGCCAATACCCCTTTACCCGGGGCATCTATCCGACGATGTATCGCGGTCGCCTGTGGACGATGCGACAGTACGCCGGTTATGCCACTGCCGAGGAGACGAATGCCCGCTACAAATTCCTGCTGGAACAGGGACAAACCGGCCTTAGCGTGGCCTTCGATCTACCCACCCAAATCGGTTACGACGCCGACGATCCACTGGCCGAAGGGGAAGTCGGCAAGGTAGGTTGTTCGATATCGTCTCTAAAAGATATGGAACGGCTTTTTGAAGGTATTCCCCTGGGCAAGGTCTCCACCAGTATGACCATCAACTCACCGGCGGCCGTGTTGTTGGCCATGTACGCTGCGGTCGGCAAAAAGCAAGGCGTGGCCAGTCGCCAGCTGCGGGGCACAATTCAGAACGATGTGCTCAAAGAGTACGTC
>CAZHBM010000493.1:0-2493 GCA_964529945.1 uncultured Anaerolineales bacterium
CGGCCCGCGCCTGGTCTCGCAAGCACTCTTTGCATTGCCGGCCGGCCTGTGGCTGGCCAGCAAGTTGAGCCCCTGGTGGCCCTGGCCGCGGCGGAGAGATTGGCTTCGGTCACCGCTTGATTACCCGCTGTTGGCCTGCCTGGCGGCCGCCGGCCTGTCGACAGCGCTGGGGCTCAAACCGGCGCTGAGCATTGAAGCGGCCTTGCTCTTCCTGGCTTACGTTTTGGCTTTCTGGATATGTTACCAGAGTTTCGCCCGAGACTGGCTGGCCAATCTGGTCGTCAAATGCCTGCTCATCGTGGGGGCTATGGTGTGCCTGATCGCTGTTTTGGGCCTGGCAAGCTGGTATTGGGGTTGGCCCAACCGGCCGTCGTGGCCCGCTCTGGGGGTCGGCCTGTGGCCGCCGGTGATCGCCCGGCTGGAGGCCACATTGGGCGGTCCCAACCACCTAGCGGCCTATCTGGCCCCCCTGGTCCCCCTGGCGGTGACCTACGGCGTCAAGCGTCCATCGCGGATGGCACGCGGGATAATCTGGTGCCTGGCGGCCTTCTTTGTGCTCGTGGTGCTATTAACGCAGTCGCGCGGCGGGCTGGTCGGCCTGGTTGCCGGCCTGGGGTTGTTGGCGCTGGGCTCTTTGGTGTTGCGGAGTGTACTATACCTGCCGGCCATCAAAGGCAAGCGATTGGTAGGCTTGGGACTCCTTTTCGCCGTCTTTGCGCTGGCCGTCGTTGTTGGGCTGATCCAACTCACGGGACGTGGCAGTTTAAACGCCTGGCTTACCGGGGCTACCGGCAGGCTCGACCTGTGGACGACGGCTATCAGGATGGCGGCCGCCCATCCCATATTCGGCGTCGGTCCCGGCGCCTTCGGGCTTGGTTACCTGCAATTCCGGGAACCGACCCATTTTTCCAGAATGTACTCGCAAGCCCACAACATCTACCTGCATACATTGGCGACCTTGGGGCTGCTCGGCGCGTCGGCTGCCCTGTGGTTGGTCGGCGCGTTGATTGCCGGCGCCTGGCGCGGCTGGCAGAACGACCGCAGGCAGGGCCGGGGATGGCTTCGTCTGGGGGCCGGGGCCGGGCTGGTTGCCTTCGCCGCCCAGGGCTTTTTCGACGCCCTGAGCTTTGAGGTAGCCGGCATTTTTATGGTGGTCATTATCCTGGCCGCCCTGGCTGTACGTCAAGAAAGAACTGCATCTCTGCCTGAACCGCCACCATCGCGCTGGTGGTGGCTGGCACCTGGCTTGGCGACTATCCTGCTGGTTGGGGCCGGTGGTCTCATGCTCAGCCGGAACGCAGTAAATGCAGATTACCAGGAAGCGATGACCTTGACACAACAAGGTGACTGGCAAGCGGCCGCCGACCAGCTGGATCGCGTTGTGGACCAGTCACCCGGTTTTACCTACTACCGGCTGCAGTCCGGGCTGGCCTGGGGGTACCTGGCCGAGACCACCGGAGACAGCGGCGACCTGCAGAGGGCGATTGGCGCCTACCGGGAGGCGTCGCTTGGCCAGGACAGTTACGCGCTCAATCACGCCAATTTTGCCCGGCTGTTGTGGCAGGCCGGCAGCCACCGTGAGGCGACGGCTGAGATGGAACGGGCTGTGTCATTGGCCCGGGGGCGGCGGCGGACGGTGACCGATTTGCGCCTGGCTAACTACGACATCAACCTGGGCCTGATGTTGGAGGACCAGGGCGACGTCGAAGGCGCCCGGCACGCCTACGCCCGGGCGCTGGTTCTGTTCCCGGGCTTTCTCAGCTTTCATTTTTGGGATCAGGGCAACCCGCAGGCGCGCGACCGGAAGCTACTGGCCCAGGCGGTAGCCGACATGGCTGCCGACGAGACGGTTGAGTTTTCGTCCTTTCAACAAGCGTTGCTGGCTTTCTTCGCCGGCGAACAAACCGATTCGCTGCGCTGGTTGGAGGTATCATCGGCCGAAATGACGGGCCGTGAATACGATCTGTATAGAAATCGTTACGGCTTGATGGCCTGGGCGGCGGCATATCCCGAATCGGCGGCCGCAGTGGCCGAGATAGTTCTACAATCGGACCCGGCCGACGCCACGGCCTACTTGCTTAAGGCCGCTGCCCTGCTGTCCCTGGATCAACAACCGGCAGCAGCACGGGAACTGGGCATCTCTCAGTTTCTACTGGCCGATTTCCAGGCAGACCTGCTGGCAGGTGATCTGGCGGTCGCCGGCGGCGATCTGGAGGCAGCCGCCGAAGCTTACCAGGCAGCCCTAAATGCCGCGGCCAGCGTGGACGCCGAGAACTACGGGCCAACCGTCTGGCAGCGCCCTCCATTGGCGGTGGACACGCTGCCCTCTCTACGACAACTGGCTCAACTTGAGGGTGTCGTTCAGGCTAAGATGGCGCTGGGCAACCTGTATGCCCAACAGGGACAGGTGGAGCAGGCCGGGCAGGCCTACCTGCAGGTATTGTCCATTTACCCGGACGACAGCACCGCCCAACGCGCCCTATCACTGTTGGG
>CAZHBM010000494.1:0-2492 GCA_964529945.1 uncultured Anaerolineales bacterium
AAGCCGATCATCGTGGCAGCTTCCTTGACGACCGCGGGGAAAGAGCCGAGCGCGTAGGTATCCCGCAACGGCAGCACTTGCTGCTGCGCCTTCCGGGCAGCGTCCAGATCGCCGGCTGCAGACAACTCGTAGACGCTGACCAGCAGCTCCGGGGCGAAATTGGCGATGCCGGCCACACCTCCCGCACACCCATTTAACACGGCGTCGAAAATGAGGGTATCCCGCCCGGTGAACACCTGGAAGTTTGGAGGACAGATCATCTTGTATTGGATCAGCGCTTCCACATCTCCACCGCTATCCTTGATCCCGACCACATTTTCGAACTCCGCCGCCAGGCGTTTCATCAGCTTGGCCGACAGCGTCATGCCGCCCGCCCGCCCGGGATTGGTGTAACCCAGCACCGGGATTTTCACGGATTTGGCGACGGCGGCGTAGTGTTGGTAGAGCTCCGCCTCGGTCGGTTTGATGTAGAACGGGGTGATGACGGACAGCGCGTCGGCGCCTACCGATTCCGCGTACTGGCTGAGCTCGATGGCGTCGCGCGTGCTGATGGCCCCGGTCCCGGCCAGGACCGGTACCCTGCCATTGACCGCTTTCACCGAGGTGCGTATCACCTCTTTTATTTCATCCATTCTCAAGCTGTAGAACTCGCTTACGCTTCCCACCACGAATACCGCGTGCACACCTTTGTCGATGAGATAGTCCAGCACGTCTTTCATGGCGTCTGGGCAATAAGCCTCATTCTCGTCAAATGGAGTAATTACGGGGGGGATGATGCCTTTTAGATTGACTCCCATTGTGTCCTCCTCATTAAGATTATTGGTAAATTATCGCAACGAAACAAAACGTGCAACTTGTTAGTACCGCTCCAACTGCTCGCGTATCTCATCTGCCCAAAACGTGTTGAAACCTTCCTGAAGGGCTTGCTGGCGATCCGGCGATACAGGATAATACGGCGGCCTGGTTGGACCGCTGTCGCGCAAAAAACCGGTCAAATTCGCGCGCGCCCGGCCCACGATCGCGTGCTTGTGCCCCGGACTGCGGATAATAGGCTCGACGAAGTTCCGCTCCCAGTTCCACAGCTTGCGTTGCATCTGCCAGGCAAGCGGCCAGTCTTTTTTCTCACATGCGTCTATCCAGCGGCGTTCCCAGACAGGCAACGTATTCACCCAATAGCTATAGACCCCCTTGGCTCCCAACAGGTAGCCCATCACCAGGTTCGTCTCCACCACAAAATGGCACAGGTGTGGTGATTCATCGAGAATTTCGGCCAGTTTGTACATATCGGCCGTGCCTTGCTTGCTGCCCAGGAACTGATCCGGAAAAGCTGTCGACAACTTGTGATAGTCCTTGCCGGTCAGTATCAGCTTGCCGTTGGGGTTGTTGTAATGCACCCAACGCGCCTCGGGCACCGCCTGGGCCAGGGCTTCAAAGAAACGAAGAACGTCCGGCTGGGCCAGTTCCATCCAAAACGGTGTTCCCACGTGGACGGTTGAAATCCCATACTCGCGGGCCACGCGCAGCCGGTCAATGATGCCCTGGGTGTGGCACCAGGTGACGCCCACGCCGATATCCATAGAGGTTTGTCTCATTTTCCGGCTGAAGATTTCCACCAACTGCCGGAATTGCTGCAGTTCGATGGCGTAGAATTCGCCGTCGCTGTCGGTGGTATACACCCCATCGGCACCCGCCTGGGCATAGCGTTCGATGTTGTATTCCAGCACTTCCTGGTTGAGTTGGCCTCGTTCATCCCAGGGCGTTGGAATTGCGGCCCATAGGCCCTTAATCGGCATAATCACTGCTCCCGACTGCTCTCTTTTTTGTGCGCCAGATTGCCCGGGGCAGAGTCCTGCTGTCCCCGCTCCGAAATACCCTGGCGCAAAGTTTTGATTCCGTGATTGGCTTGCCTGACCAGCATCGCCAGGTCGTTTGAATAGGTCAGCATCCGCATGCCGCGTTCGTACCAGGCCAACAGCACGCCTGGATCGTCAACGTGTAATCCGCTGGCCTTCCCGTTTTTCTGGCATGCTTCCACGACCTTGGCGATGGCTGCCTCCATCGCCGGGTGCGACATATCCATCGGGATACCCAGCGAAAGGGCCAGATCGTTGGGACCGATCAAGGCCACGTCCACCCCGGCGACGGACACCAGCGAGTTGATATCGGCAACCGCCCTTTCACGCTCGATCTGGATGATGAGCAGATTCTGCCGGTTGGCCTGCTGGGTGAAGCCGTGGATCTCCATTCCCAAATAGTCGTTGTGCCCCTTGGCCACGGAACAGCCTCGCTGCCCATCCGGCGGATAGCGCATACAACTCACCAGGTATTCCACCTGTTCCCGGCTTTCCACGCGGGGGACCATAATCCCCTCGGCGCCGGCGTCCAACATGGGCGCGATCAGGTGGTACAGCCCGTCGGGCACCCGCACCAACGGTGTCAGGCCCGCCAGGCGGGCCACCTGGATCAGGTCGGCCGCCGTTTCGAAGTTGAAA
>CAZHBM010000495.1:0-2194 GCA_964529945.1 uncultured Anaerolineales bacterium
CCACCACCGCCAATGCCTTCCACTTCACGAAGTCCATCGTCTTCCCTCCCATCCAGGTCAGAGCCTTCTTGTCCGGTTGTCCTGGAATCCCTCCCCCAAAGGTGTCAACCCAAGAGCCAATACAGCTCCTGTCCCACCTGGCGCACCGCCACCGCCCGCAACGTCGCCGGCGGCAGCCGCCGCCGATCCCACAAGCGCCACTGCCCCACCCGCCCCGTCACAAAGTCATGCCGCGCCGGGCCCTCCGGGATGATGAAATCGTCCTCATCCACGCCCGGCCGGAATCCCCCGTACCACTGCCGTGACGGCAGATCCCACTCCCGCCGCCAGGCGTCCACCTCGGCCTGCGTCGCACCCAACGCATCGGCCACCTGCCGGTGGCTCAACGACCGGTTGTAATACACCCGGCAAAAGACCACCCGGCTTGGCCTGGCGCTGCCCCCGCCATCGCTGCTGCCCACGTTTCACCCCCATCAGTTGACATCGTCCGCAACCCGCTCCACCGGTTCCTCAGCGTGGTAGAAGTACAGCCGCTCCTCCTCCTCGGTGTACCAGCGCTTCGCCGGCGCCGGCGCCGATCCTTCGGGCGGCCCCCAGTCGTCGCGGATCCGCGCCACCAGGTAGGCCGCCTTGTTGCGCACCGAGCCATTGGCGATCGCCAGCCGGGCATATTCCACCTGCTGCATCACCACCTCAGGATCGTAGCGCGCCGCAATGTCGGCCGCCGTCCTGGCCGCGACACCAAATTCCTCCACCAGCAACCGGTACCCCTTCGCCCGCAACGGATCAGACTCCAATGCAACATGAGCATGTTGCACATGTTCCTCTCCAAGTTTTTCTTGAATGTCTTTCTGGTATGTAAACACACATGGGAGTCTGCCGCGTCTACCATCCCCAAACTGCAGGCCATACTCGTAACGCCCCTTGACGCTGCGTCGCACGACGAACCCGTCCTCGACTGCCCGCCGCAGGCCCGACACCGCCCCCTGCCTCGACAGGCCGGTCCCTTCCTGCACCTGATCCACCGTCACCGGCACCGGCGCCAGCCCGGCCCGGACCAGCAGTTCCAGCAGGAAGACGACTACCTTCAACTGCGCCGGCGACTCAAAAGCTGGCAGCCACCCTGCCAGCTCCGACCACATGCCGTCAATTGTCAACGCCCGAAAGCCCGGGAACTTCACAACCCACCTCCCGCCGACCGGTTGGCCGTCACGTAGGCCTCCAGGTCCTGCGGCGCCACCCGCAGCGCCTTGCCGAAACGCACCGCCGGCAGGTCGCCCCGCTGGATCAGCATGTACACCGAGCTCTTCGGCAGCGACAGCCGTGCCGCCACTTCCCGCACGTTCAACAGTGGCCCTTCGCTTTCGTCTTCCTCGGCCTCCCGCTGCGCCGTCAGGCTCTCCATCCGCCTGGCGGCCGTCATCAGCCCCATGGCCAGCGTCTGCAACTGGGCCGCCGTCTCAAACAGATCCGCTATCGGTTTGTCCACCATGACCAGCTCCTTTTCTCCGGGGGGTTTGTACGTTGCAGCAGAACGTTTGTTCTACTTATTCCCATTATACCAACCCAGACATTGTATGTCAATACAACACGTACAGGGGGTATTGCACACCGGACGGTTTTCTGGTACAATGGCGCTATGAACGAGACACAGTCCTTCGGGGATTGGCTGCACGCGGAGTTGGTACACAGGGGTTGGAGCCAGGCCCACCTGGCCCGGCGCGCGAACACCAGCCGCAGTACCATCAACGACCTGGTTAAGAAACGCCGGCCGCCTGGCACCGACATCTGCATTCGCATCGCCCAGGCGCTCAACTACCCGGCCGACGACGTGCTGCGCATTGCCGGCCACCTGCCGCCGGCCGGCAACCATGTCACCGACCTGTCCCTGGCCGAGCTGCTCGAAGTCGCCCGCCAGCTCAATGTCGACGATCGCGCCGAGCTGCTCCAGATCGCCTGGCTGAAGCTCCGCCGCCAAGAAGACAAAGCAGACGCATCGCCAGCGCCCACGTCAGCGGAAACCTGGCGACCAGTCTGATCAGACGTTCACCGGCAGGCGCGCGCTTCTCCCGCCTCACGGCGAGACCCGCCTGCCAGCCAGTTGCTTCACGCAGTTTTCGGCTTCGGCCCATTGGCTGCCTTCCGGTTCTCTTTGAACCGGCCCAATCATAGCACATATGTTCTATGCCGTCAA
>CAZHBM010000495.1:2204-2484 GCA_964529945.1 uncultured Anaerolineales bacterium
CGGATAAAGGTCATCCCGGATCATCCGGGAACGCCTTCCGGTTCCTTTTGAACCGGCCCAATTCTAGCACATATGTTCTACGTCGTCAACAGACACGTAATCGAATAACAACACCACCGCCCGGTCTACACACCTCCTCCAGGCATCAATTTCCACGCCACCCTGTAGACTCGAAACCCGGCCCGGAGTCGCCCGATTAGAACCCGTTGAGTGCACCCCAGCAGCGTCCCAGTCTCGGCCCAGAGTCAGCTAAACAACAGTGTTTCAACAGCGTAACCCA
>CAZHBM010000496.1:0-2483 GCA_964529945.1 uncultured Anaerolineales bacterium
GGGTGATGGTGGCTGGCAGTCAGCTATGCTTTAGACGGCATTCACGCGATAAGCACACTATCTTCACATATTCTTCACGCGGCTGCTGTAACCTCACATTGTGCCGGCAAATAGCCACTACGCACAAAAATGCCTGTCAGGAGTCGATGGATGAATCTTGCTGCTCTCAAACGGTGGTTTCGAAAACGGTTGTGGTTCCGTACCGTTATCCAGATTTTCTTCTTTGTGCTTATCGCTCTTATTGCGGTCAATCACAGCCTTTCTGAGGCGGGAACAGCTCTTTTTCCGTGGTTGTCTCAGGCATCACTGCACGCGCTGTGTCCTTTTGGCGGCGTGGTGACTGCCTATCAGTACGTTACCGTCGGGACCTTCATTCCCAAGATACACGCTTCGGCCTACATCCTGATGTGGGCCGGTTTTGGGCTGGCGTTACTCTTCGGCCCCGTCTTTTGCGGCTGGGTCTGCCCCCTGGGCAGTTTCCAGGAATGGCTGGGTAGTATCGGGCGCCGCCTGTTCCGCAGGCGCTACAATCACTTCGTCCCTTACCAAATCGACCGCCTACTGCGTTATCTGCGCTACGTCGTTCTGGCCTGGGTTGTATACGTCACGGCGAGCAGCGCGACCTTGTTCTTCGCCGACTATGATCCCTACTACGCTTTGTTCAATTTCTGGAGTGCGGAGATAGCCATCGGAGGGCTACTGGTATTGGCAGTGGTCATCGCCGCCACCCTATTCGTTGAACGGCCGTGGTGCAAGTACGCCTGTCCCTATGGCGCCCTGTTGGGGTTATTCAATCTTGTCCGCATCTTCCACATCTTCAGGCGCGAACAAACCTGCATTGAATGCCGGGCCTGTGACCGATCCTGTCCGATGAACATTCCCGTCAGTACGTCGTCGGTCGTTCGCGACCACCAATGCATATCCTGTCTCGAATGTACCAGCGAGGCTGCCTGTCCGGTTGGCGATACGGCCCTGCTCACCACGGGGAGGAATTAGAGATGCAGCTCAAATCCAAGCTACTTGGTCTAATCGTTTTGGTTATCCTTTTCGGAAGCATCGGCCTGACGACGGCTGTCGGTTGGTGGTCCACCACCACCAGCAAGACTCCCGTGACTTTCGCCACCGGTGAGGCGGCCGGCCAATACAACCCGGCCGACATACGCGGCTCCTACACGTTCGGCGAAATTGAACAGACGTTTGGCGTGCCGGCACAGGTTCTGGCCCAGGCTTTCGCCTTGCCGGCGACCGTCGAACCGGCCGAGTTCCAGGTCAAAGAACTGAAGACGCTGTACGAGGATGTCACCGGCGCTGATGCCACAATCGAGGTCGAATCGGTGCGCCTGTTTGTCGCGCTGTACCTGGGCTTGCCCTATGACATCACGGGTGACATCTACCTGCCCGCGCCGGCGGTGAACATCTTGGAGCAGCATAGCCATTTGCCGGCAGAGACCAGCGCCTATCTCCAGGCACACGCGCTGCAGGTTCAACCTCAATGAGGATGCCGGCTGACTGCTGCCCGTGGCGTCCGTCGAGCCTTCGCGCACGGCCAGTCGTCAGACCGTTCACGAAAGAGAATCCAACCTCCGTATCAGGCGTTTGGCTGCTCGGCGCACGCCAGACTTGGGGTGGTTGGCTAGGCCTTCCACTTTCTGGCGAATAGCAGCCCGGTTTTCCGGCACCTGTTCGGCCACCGCCTCCAAGCCGGCCAGTGCCCGAGCCGCCTGCTTTCCCTCCCAGGCCGTCAGCATCTCCAGCAGCCAGGGAAAGGCGGCCGAGGCTGCAGATCGCCCTGTGGCCGCGTAGGCGGCCAAAGCATCAACTGCATAGTCCCGGACGATGACGCTCTTGTCATCACGGATGATATGACCTATCTGAGGCAGACGGTCGGCAACAATCTCCGGCGCAAGGGGTGTCACCAGGGCCAGGGCGTGCGTGGCCTCCCAACGAACCCGCGTCTTCTTGTGCTCTATCAGATGGGCTAACCTGGGGGCGTACGGTACCACCAATGCCGGCTTTTCTTTTGCGACCTCGGTCATCACTTCGGCACAGTCGCCCATCAAAGCCGGGTCGGCAGCCTGCAAACCGGCAGCAATCTGCTCCAACAGGCCGGGGGCTTCCAGGCACAGGCCAACAACTCGCTGATTGGCATTCGACGCACGGTCTCCGACCCGGCACGAAAGCTGACCTAGAATCGAGTCTCCCGCATCCATTTCTCCCCTCCTTGTTGCTGTTGATTGTCGCCTGTTACAGCCTCATCCACCAGCCGACTCAACCAAGTGAACCCATTGGTCCCCTATGTCACCACCAACACAAACGGTCCTTCGCCTTTCGTTGCCATAATGCTATGTTTGCAGTTGTGTGCTATAATAGCCTTCACATTGTATACGCACAAGGTGTGGGCGCGGCGTTTGCTGCCCCCAGCTACCTGGAAGCAAATTAAGAACGAGATTCTTCGTCAGCTGTGTCTCGTCGATCTATTCTTT
>CAZHBM010000497.1:0-2466 GCA_964529945.1 uncultured Anaerolineales bacterium
GGTCAGGTAGCGGGTTGTGGCCAGGAAGGCCTGGCGCAACAACTCCTTGTCGTCCTTCAGGCTGGCATATACCGGAAAGGCCACCCGGCTGATAACGTCGCACACCTGGGAGACGAGCAGCTCCGGAATTCGAAAGGCCAGGGTATAGACACCCAGTGATGACGCCCCCAAATACCTGCCGATGAACAGATAGTCGACGTTCAAATCGAGAACACTGAGGAAGTTGAGCGACATCAACTTGACCCCATACGACATGAGCGGTCGCACCTTGGAAAGACGAAACTCGAAGCGCGGCCGCCAGGCGACCGTCGACCAGTAAGCAATGACCGACATGGCAACGCCGGCGATCTGGCCGTAGATCAAGCTCCAGGCGCCAAACCCCAGCAGCGCCAGGACAATTGAGGTGACGGCCTTGACCGAGCTCATAAGCAGGTTGGGCACAAATCGCTTGCCAAAGGCCAGCCGTTTGTACAGCAACATGCTGTGGATATTGCTGAGCGCCGACAAAGGAAAAACGACGCCCAACGACCGCGTGACCGCAATGGCCCGCGGTTCTTGATAAAAGGCACCCACCAAGGGCGCCGCCAGCCAGGTGATGGCAAACAGCGTTATGCCGGTCGCCAATGCAATCCAGAATCCGGTGTTGACCGCTTCCTCGTCGTCGCGGTAGTAGATAAGCGCAGCGCTCATCCCCAGGTCTCCCACCACCTCCAGGAATGCAATAAACACCAATGCATAACTGGCGACACCGTAGTCTTCCTGGCTCAAAAGGCGGGCCAGCCCCATGGTGCTCAAGAAGACGATGAATTTGCCGCTGAAATGCGACGCATACATCCACAGCGTGCCGTGAATGGTGGTGCGGGTCAGCTGCTGCCCTTTACTCTCATTCTGCATGGATACGACGCTCTTGGTGTAGATTCAACTCATGATTGGCCACGTTAAACGTGGCCATGGCGATGCCAAACAGCAGCCAGAAATACCTGGGGTACGAATCGTGCAGGAAAGTTGCGGCAAACAGATAGCCGATCAGGGCCGTCCTGAAGGCCAGAACCAGCCTGGCATCGTCTTGCCTGTTCAATTCACGCAGAATCCTTATGCTGTTGGCCATCGTACGGAACATCACCCACAGCAATATGCCAAAGGCAAACAGCCCTGCCAGGCCTGTCTCGGCAGCGATTTCCCAATACAGGGAATGGGCCGATGCGTGAGCCAGCCCGGGCTCCAGGCCAAAACGAATCGAGTATTCGGGATATAACATTTCATAGTTGCCCAAACCAACACCCAGAAGCGGGTGTTCGGAAAACATAAGCCAGGCCACACCCCAGGCACTGGCCCGGTCCTCAATCGCCGGATCCGACAGTGCGCTTTGCTGCCCCAGACCCGGCACAAAATCGAGCAGAGTCATCATACGCTCGGTATATTGGGCCGGCACGAACTGGAGCACAATCATAAAGACGGCGAAGATCACCAACAGGGTGATGACCCGGGGCCGGCGGCGGAAGAGGGTCAATCCCAGCACCAGGATCAATCCCAGGAAAGCGGCCCTGGAAAACGTGAACACGACGGTCAGCGTGCTGACGGTCAACGCCCAACCGGCCAGAAGCTGAAGAGTCACCGAACGTTCACCGCGCAGGCGATCGAGGGCCAGGGGGATCATCACCAGCATGATCTGGCCGAAGAAATTGGCGTCATCGACCGGGCCGCCGATGCGGTACCCGGACGTGTCACCAACAATGGTCATCAATTTCGATTGGGCAAAACCGCCATACACGTTGGTGAAATTGCCTGTCATTTGCTGGATTACGCCGATGGTGCCGATGAATATGCCGGCCACCAACAAGGCCCAGACCACCCGGCGTAACGTGGCCGGGCGGTGAATCAGGGCCGCCACCACGATGGCGATGACGGCATCGCGGGCGAAATAGGATATGTTCTGCAAAGAACTGGTCAGGTAGGGTGCATACAGGAGGGAACTGAACCCCACCAGACCATACATAAGGATCAAAGAGGCCGTGCGCGCCCAACCCTGCGGTCGTTCGCCGTACAGCAGCCAACGGATAACAATAACGGCCAGCAACAGGGGGATGAAGGCCCGCATAATCGAAGGCGCGCCGTGGAACTTGATCAGAACGTCGGACAGGCGCGTGTAGGTGATGAACACCAATACCAGCAATCCCAGTTCTACGCGCCAGATGGAAGCGATCAGGGCCAACACACCCAACACGGCAGCGACCATGATGAACACGTCCGGGATGCTGGCAACCAGCAACCCGGCGACCGCGCCGCAGACAAGGGCCAGCACGCCGAACACGTACGGAACCCAATCGGATTTGGTTGAGACTTGCGCATTAATCATCGTCGGCCTCCCTCCATCTTTCCTGATACACCTGGCTCCGATCCAACGTCAGCAACGAGACTCGCGGTTGGAGACGCCAGGCATATGGCAGGCCATAATCAACACTATCT
>CAZHBM010000498.1:0-2456 GCA_964529945.1 uncultured Anaerolineales bacterium
CGGAACTGGCTGCATTTTATCATTGGGCACCGGCTTTGTCAATTTTGTCCGTTTGTGGTAAACCACTGTCGATTGGAAGTCACCTTACGCACGGAATTTGGCCCCAGATGCGAACTCAAATGTAGTGGGAAATCGAGCATCTGGACTGGAGGGAGGCGTCTTAACTTTGACCATCGCGATTCGTCCACTGCAGAAAATTGAGGAGTATCACGCCTTTTTGGCCCTGGAGCGGACCGTTTGGCAGAACATCCAGCCGGTCCCGGAAGACGTGTTGATCACCGCGCAGAAGAACGGCGGGTTGGTGCTGGGCGCATTCCTGCCGGCCGAAGACGGGGAGGATAAGCTGGTCGGCCTGCTGTTTGGCTTCCCGGGTTTGACGGCCGCGGGCAAGATCAAGCACTGCTCGCACATCGTTGGGGTGCACCCCTCTTTTCGGGACAGGCAAGTCGGCCGTCTACTCAAGCAAGAGCAAAGACGGCGGGTGCTCGCCCAGGGGTTGGACCTCGTCACCTGGACCTACGATCCCCTGCAGAGTCGCAATGCCTGGCTGAACCTGCACAAGCTGGGGGCGGTGTGCAACACCTATCTGTCCAACCTGTATGGCGAAATGTCGGACGGCATCAACAAGGGGATGACCAGCGACCGCTTCCAGGTCGACTGGCACATAGCCAGCCGGCACGTGGCCCAGAGAATGGGCGGCGTGTTGCCCAGACGAAAGTTAGACGGCTTACTGCGCGCCGGCGTCTGGCTGGTAAACGGCGGCGGCGGAGATGCGGGCGGGTTCCCTCCAACCCGCAGCGAACCAATGGCCGGTCACCAGATCCTGATCCGTTTCCCGGCCGACATCTCGCGGCTAAAATCCATCGACATACAGGCAGCCCGTGCCTGGCGCCGGCACACGTCTGAGCTCTTCCAGGCCGCCTTTGCCAATGGGTACGTGGCGATCGACGTCCTGCACGAAGGGGATAGCGGTTACTACCTGCTGGAACGAGGATGGCAGCCTAGCTAAACAGGCGGCCAATCAGTTCGAAAACACCGAAGAGATTCAGCGCGGCAACGATCACAATAACGATCAGCACCCAGCGCACGAAGACGGCTCCCCATTTGACGGCCATCCGCGAGGCGATGAATCCCCCCGACATGCTGCCCACCGCCATCACCAGGCCGATGCTCCAGATCACCTGACCGTTGATCACAAACACGATCAATGCCATCAACGTCTGAAATGTGACGATGAGTACTTTGACGCCGTTGCCCTGCACCAGGTCGTAACCGATGCCCAACACCAAACTGGTCAGCAAAAAGATTCCGATGCCCACCTGAATGAAACCGCCATAGATGCCGATGGCAAAGAACAGGACCAGATGGGTCCATTTAACGTGGTGCTCGGTCGCCTCTCCGCGCCCTTCCAGCCAACGCTTGGGTCGGATCAAAACGACAACCAACATGACGACCATGAGGACGCCGATGGTGCGGCGCATCGTCTGCTCGTTAAGGGACAGGGAAATCTGTGCGCCGATAATGGATCCCAGGGCAGTTGGGATCAACAAGGCCAAACCTTCGCGCAGCTTGAACACCCCTTGCTGGCGAAAACTGGCCGATGCGACTGCGCTTTGGAGGACGACGCCGACGCGGTTGGTGCCGTTGGCGATACTTGCCGGCAGGCCCATCATCAGCAATACCGGCAATGTCACCAGGGAGCCACTGCCGGCCAGCGTGTTCATAAAGCCGCACAGAAAACCGGCAGCGATTGCCGCCGCGTAGTAGTACCAGTGCATAAAAGCAAATATCCTTGCAGTCTATTGGCCGAAGCCGAGTCCCCGCTCTTTGAGCGAGACGAAGCGGCCCTGGCCGATTATCAAGTGGTCGAGAACCTCTATCCCCAACAGGGCGCCGGCATCCACAATCTGGCGGGTCATACGTACGTCCTCCGGGGACGGCGCCGGATCTCCCGAAGGGTGATTGTGGGCCAGAATCAGAGCGGTCGCATTGGCGCGGATGGGTTCACGAAAAACCTCGGCCACGCGCACGACCATGGTGTTGACGTTGCCCTGGTAGACGACGTGGGTCGCCATAACCCGATTCTTGGTATCCAACAGCAGGACGCGTAACTGCTCCTGTTCCTGGCGGCCCATGTCAATGGACAGGAGCGCCGCCGCGTCGGCCGGACAGGTTATTTGGGGCCGTTCGTGAGGAGCGGCGGCCGCCAGCCGCCGTCCAATTTCTATCCCGGCCATTAGTTGAGCCGCCTTGGCCGCGCCCACGCCCTTGACGTCACCCAGTTGCCGGTGACCGGCCCGTGCCAGGCCCGGCAGCCCATCGAATTGGATAAGCAGCCGCGTAGCCAATTGGAGTACGTTTTCACCCTGCGAGCCGGTCCGCAGCAGGATGGCGAGCAATTCTGCATTGGAAAGAGCGCCCGGGCCGTAGTGCTCCAGACGTTCGCGGGGTCGCTC
>CAZHBM010000499.1:0-2447 GCA_964529945.1 uncultured Anaerolineales bacterium
TTGGCATCCAGGATAGCCGCCTGTTGTTCGATCAAGGTGTCGGCAATGGCCTGCAGCGCCCGGTTTTTGGTGCGTGTGTCCAGCGCGGCCAGACGCCTGGCTGCCTGGCGGGCCCTGCCTCCCTTGGTTATCAATTCGTCGAACATTGATTCCTCCCTATCTGCTATGGTGGGTCCGGCTGAAGTTCAGATCTAAACAAGTACCAGATCATCCCTGTGGACCACAGCCGACCCATATTCGTGGCCCAGAATTCCGGGTATCTCTCGGGAATGGCACCCCTGGATGGCAACCAGGTCGGCGGAGCGGTAGTTGGTCACGCCGCGTGCCAATTCATGTCCATTACCGTCAAGAAGGCGAACGGTATGACCGCGCTCAAAATCGCCCTGCACGCGGGTGATGCCGACAGGCAGCAGGCTCTTTCCCCTTTCGGTAACGGCTCGGGCGGCACCCTCATCCAGGTAAACGTCTCCGCGCGGCGGTTCGGCGAGTATCCATCGCTTCCTGCTTTCGAGATGATTTACCGAGGCTGGAAACCGGGTTCCCAGGCTTTCGCCGTTGGTCAGGCGCAACAGGACATCGGTCTCCCCCCCGGCGGCAATTACTACGTGCGTGCCCGATCGGGTGGTGAGTTCAGCGGCCTGGATTTTGGTCAGCATGCCGCCCGTACCCAAACCGGACTCGCTTCCGCCGGCTAACTGCCGGATGCGGTCGTCAATGGTTCCAACTTCGGGAATGAGCTGTGCGGTTGGGTCCCGGCTGGGGTCGGCTGTGAACAGGCCCGCCTGGTCGGTGAGAATAACCAGTAAATCAGCGTCCACCAGGTTGGCGACCAGCGCCGAAAGATTGTCGTTATCACCGATGTTGATCTGCTCTCTGATTTCGTCAACCGCAACGACATCATTTTGGTTGACGATAGGGATCACGCGCAACCTGAGAAGTGAGAGAAGTGTGTTGCGCGCATTCAGGTAACGTTCGCGGTCACGCAAATCGGCCCGGGTGAGCAGGGCCTGCGCCACCGCAATATCGTAGATATCGAAGAATTGCTCGTACAGGCCCATGAGGCGACCTTGCCCCACGGCGGCCATCGTCTGTTTGAAGGCGATGTCCTTGCGCCGCTGCGTCATGCCCAGCTTGTCCATGCCGGCGAAGATGGCCCCTGAGGAAACGAGCAAAATCTGGTTCCCGTCGTGGTGCAGTTGGGCAATCTGGCGAACCAGTTCCATCATACGTGGGCGGCTGAGGTGTTCGCTGCGTTGGGTGAGTGTGCGGGTTCCAACCTTGACAACGATACGCATAGACTTTTTGTGTTGTGCCTGCCTCTCTGTGATTTGGTTACCAAGTATGAAATGACATTCGGAAATAAACAAATATGAGGGTACCCACAATGCAGACCGTAAATAATTCAGGCTGGAAAAATCTGGCACAACTCAAGTGGTTCGTGTGATGCGTCCCGAAAGGCTGCCGTCTCGGAGGCGTCCGGCGCCTGCCGGCTGAATCCAGATCCATAACGCATAGCCAAGCCCTGACCGTCTTTCAGTCAGGGCTGCATTCCAACCGGCATAACCAGACAGGAGCGGCGGCTGGCACTATCTCCAAGTACACGCCTGAATCGCCCAATTATTCTCTCACCGAACGCCGGGCCCGCACCGTGCGCGAAGTGTGTCTGGACCATTTGCCGATCTTCAACCCGATGTTCACAAAAATGAAGATCCACGTCGAAATCACTCGAAATGGGGTCTGTTGATACCCCCCTTCGGGCCGCCCGGGCATCAGTGTCGTCCTCATCCCTCCGGCATCCCTTCCAGCGCACAATCGTTGCGCAAGTGTGTGACTCCTTGTCGCCTGGCGTTGCATATGCGCCGCGGCTTACGCGGGAGAATGGCGCGACGATAAGCCTTCGGACTTGCTGTAGGTGTTGGGCAACCAGATGGTGTCGCGATGCCTAACTTACCGGTTCTTTAGGAATCTCAAATAGAAGGCTGCAAACACCAAGACAATACCGATGTTCACCATCAGCCGTTCCCAGAAAAGATGCCTGAAGAACAGCAAGTCTACACCAACGACAACTGCGATCAACACCAAAATGTAAAGCGCGATATACATATTTCTTGTCATTTCAATCACCAGTTAGGCCTCCCCACGCAAGCTGTAAGCAATTCGGGTCAGTTTAGTTTGACGCAACTCGATTGGTTCGTAATTGCGTCGCATATCATCAGAAGAGACATCGCCCCGACCGTGCGCATCGCAGAGGTTGGGCTGCGATTTGTCAGAGAATACAGTCGCCAGCTTCTAGTGCTCACTCAGGACCAATTTCGCTGCCAGGCCCGCGAAAATAATCGCAAATGATTTCTGCATGCGTCGGATCGCTTTCGGCGAATTGATAACATAGTTGCTGATCGCGCTTGCCAGTATCCCATACAAGACAAAGATCACAAACGTCATTCCCA
>CAZHBM010000500.1:0-2445 GCA_964529945.1 uncultured Anaerolineales bacterium
GATCGCGCACCGGCCATCGGACCGCCGTGGAATGTCTTGCCCGGCGCAGGTCCACGTCTTGGTGAGTTCGGGCCAGGCGGTCCAGGGCGACCAGGTCGACCCTGGAGGTCATGTCGAGGGACAGCGGGGTGACCGATATCTCACCGGCAACCTTCACCGCGTACGTGTCCGAGTCCTCTTCGGCCAGACTGAACTCATCCGCCTGGCGGTACCCCGGCCGGCCTTCACCATTGGCCCGGTCCGGCGCCAGTGGCAGGTAGTAGCGTTGCCGGCTGCTGCGAGTCATTCGCCAGGGCGTTCTTTGGTCGGCCCGGGCCGGCACGTTAATGTTCAGAACGTCAACGTCCGGCAGAGCGCGACGGTCCAGTAGGTGACCGGCGAAATGCCGGGCAACCCTCTGGGCCGCCCGGTAGTCGGCCTGGTCGTTGCCGCTGAGATGGTAGGCCTTGTCCATCTCCAAGGAGACGGCCAGTGCCGGTATTCCAAACGCCGCCCCTTCCAGGGCTGCGCCGACCGTGCCCGAAACGGTGACTTCAGTTCCCAGGTTGCTGCCGAAATTGATTCCCGCCAGCACCAGGTCCGGCTTTCTGCCGGCCAATTCGAGCACCCCATGCACGACGGTCAGTGCCGGGCTGGCGTCAACCGCATAAGCCGTCACCCAGCGTCCATTTACCTGCCGGCCGGCATCTTGTATCTGCCCGCTCACCTGTGCCGGCATTGAACGGCCGCCGCCTGACCACTGCTTGTCGGGGGCCACCACCAGGATTTCCCCCAGTGGCAAGACCGCCTCAACCAGTGCCCACAGGCCGGCCGAAGAAATGCCATCATCGTTAGTTATTAGTATCAAAGGTTCTGTCATATTTTCTCCTTTACGTTTTGGTTTCTATCTGGTCCGTGACCGAACACGGCCAGGCTTTGTTTGCCTTTTACGGCTTATCACGCTAAGCATAACCCATTACCGTTAACTGCTGGTCAACGTTTGGTTAACAATATGATAAGGTCTGGTGAGAGAATCTCTTGAGGATGGTGGAAACCTGCGGATGACGTGCCCGTCATCCGCGAGACGGGAATATCAGTGTAGCAGCAGTATGATGACGCCGACAATGGCTACAGCCGTCCCACACAGGCTGCGGCTGCTGATACGCTCTTTGTAGATAAAGTACGAGGGTACAAGGATGAAGATGGGGGCCAGGGACATCAGCGTCGAAGCGATGCCAACAGGTGTGTTTTGAACGGCGACCAGCGACAACCAGACGCCCACAAAAGGTCCCATGATGGCCCCGCCGGTGATTGCCAGTGTCGCCTGCCTGTCCTTCAACGAATAGAAGGTCGGCCGCACCTGGCGACGCAAAACGGCGTACAACCAAATGGCGATCATGGCTACCATCATGCGCATCAAGGCGGCTGAAAGGGGATCGAAATCGCCGCGCAATCCTTCTTTGGAGGCCACCAGGCCCAATGCCTGGCCCGCGGCTGCGCCAACCCCTACCAGGATGCCCAGCCAATAGGTACGGCCACGGACCACCGCACCTCCCCCGGGCGCGCTGCGTTCTGAGATGACCATAGCCACGGCGCTCAGCGTCACCGCCATGCCGATGATCTCCAGTGTGCTCAGGTTCTCGCCCAGGAGGATCCAGCCCATCCAGGCGCCGAAGATGGGAGCCAGGGCCATCATCAGCGTCGTCAGCCGCGGCCCGATCCAGATGAGTGCCTGGTAGAACAGCGCGTCGCCGACCGCCAGGCCAATAATGCCCGAAGCGCCCAACCATATCCAGCGGCGCGGCTCCACGTGCAGCGGCAGCAATTGACCGGTGACCAGGTAATGCGTGATCATCAGAAAAAACACCGCGATGATCAAGCGGATTCGATTGACAACTCCCGAACCTACTTTGCGGCTGGCGGTGGCAAAAAATAGTGAGGTCACCGTCCAACTGACGGAAGTGGTCAGCGCCGCGATCTCGCCAAAAAAGACTTCCACGTCCCAAGGGCTCCCAACAGATTTGTCGCCTGCTCGGAGCAGGCCAACCCGAGCACTTTACACCCACACAGACGATTTCGCAATTCTTTTTGATTATTGACGAAAACGTAACGTCGTGACCAGGTTGGTCGAAAACGGTCGAGGTTGAGGCCGGGGCGTCTTTAGCTCAGAGGCCAGTCTCACCAACACAATCTGGGACCGAGTCGAGTCCTTCTGGCAGGTTCTGGGCCGCCAAACCTGTGGTATAATAGAGGTAAACAGAGTCGCAAACGCAGGCGGAAGGTGGCGACCAGGTCGCAGGCAGCACTCGGGACCGAGTCACGTCCAGGCGACCCATGGCCGGCCCGGCAACGGCTGCCGGCCGGCACGGGCACAAGGAGGTGTTCCATGGCCGTGATCACCCTATCCCGGCAGTTTGGCAGCGGCGGCACAGAGATTGCCGCCCGTATCTGTGAATTACTCAACTA
>CAZHBM010000501.1:0-2401 GCA_964529945.1 uncultured Anaerolineales bacterium
GTGGTGCGACAGCAGGTTGGCCGGCAGGTCGAGCTTGTCGGTCAGCTCGCAGTTACACGAGTCGCCCTGCATCAGGAAGTCGAAGATGCGCAGGCGGTTGGGGTCGGCCAGCGCCTTGAGCAGAACGACGGCTTCCTCAGGAAGAGTGTCTGCGGCCGGTCGTTGGCAGGTCATCGTCGCCATCTTACGCCCCGGCTTCTTGGGTGGCCTGGGTCAGCCAGGTCTCAATTTCTGGCTGCGAGGGCACGCGACCGGCAGCCACCAGCTTTTCGTTGACCACCAGGCCGGGTGTCGACAGCACGTTGTAGCTCATGATGTCCTTGATGTCGGTCACCTTGACAATCTCACTCTCCAGCGACAGCTTGTCGACCGCCCGCCGGACCTGCTCTTCCAATCGCTTGCAGTTGGCGCAACCGCCACCCAATACTTTGATAGTTAACATTTCGAATAACCTCCAAGAATTAAATCGTGATTATTTGTCGGGCCGGCCGGCTTCAAGCCGTGCGCAAGCCCTGTTGACGTCCAAAAAAGCGCCGCCCCATCCACAGCGCCACATACACCAGCCCGATCAGCACCGGCACCTCGATCAGCGGTCCGATGACCGTCGCCAGCGCCTCCTGGGAAGCGATGCCGAAGGTGCCCACCGCCACGGCGATGGCCAGCTCGAAGTTGTTGCTGGCGGCGGTGAAGGACTGGGTGGCCGCCATCGGATAATTGAAACGCAGGCCGATGGACAGGCCAAAGGACAGGAAAAACATCACCAGGAAATAGACCAGCAGCGGCAGGGCCACCTTGAGCACGTCCAGCGGCTGGGCCAGGATGCGATCGCCCTGCATGGCGAACATGACCACGATGGTGAACAACAGGCCGATCATAGCCGTTGGTCCCAGGCGCGGCATCAGTTGGGTGTCGTACCACTCCTTGCCGCGCCGGCGCAGGAAATAGAAACGGGTCAAGATGCCGGCCAGCAGCGGAATGCCCAGGAAGATCAGCACGCTCTTGGCGATGTCCCACATAGTGATGTTGACCGTGGTCCCAGGGAAGCCCAGCCATTCGGGCAGCACCTTGAGATAGATGTAGGCCAATGGGCTGTACATGATGATCTGGAAAACCGAGTTGAGCGCCACCAGCACGGCGCAGTATTCGCTGTCGCCGCCGGCCAGCAGGTTCCAGATCAGCACCATGGCGATACAGCGCGCCAGGCCGACGATGATCAGGCCGGTGCGGAAGCCGGGTTGGGTGGGCAGGAAGATCCAGGCCAGGGCAAACATCACCAACGGGCCGACGATCCAGTTGAGAACCAACGACACGCTGAACTGGCGCCAGGCGTCCTTGATGCGCCCCAGCTCCTCGTACTTGACCCGCGCCAACACCGGATACATCATCCACAGCAAGCCGACGGCGATCGGCGCCGACACGGTTCCGACGCTCAAGGCGTTGAAAACGTTCTTGATGCCGGGCGCCAGAGCACCCAGACCAACGCCGACGGCCATGCCGACGAATATCCACAACGGCAGGAAACGATCCAGCAACGACAGGCGGGCAAAGACGCTATCGCCGGGTTGGTTGGCGGCCTGATTTGCGCTTGTCATGGATTGTCTCTCCTTTTACCTTTCAACGTCTATTGAAATAATTTGCCCAAAAAAGGCCGGCAAGTCTCTTTATGCTGCCTGGCCTACCGGACTGTGGCACCGCATATATACTTCAATGATCGTTGAAATTATACGCCATTTTTCTAAGTTTGTCAAGTGGAAAATCAGTCAAAAAATGACTGGTTGTGCTGCGTCAGCCGGGCCTGTCCTCGTGCCATGTCGGGGGCCTGCCTCGCCGTCGGCCACAGGGTCCGTCCTCGCGCCATTTCCGTGCTCCCGACCAGTCCATGACTGGTCGGGGAGGGCGTGCAAGTGAAGTGACGACGGTGGCGTCTTGAGAAGCAGCGGGTGACGCCTGACCCAGCTTCTCACAGGGGACCCGCCGCGAGCGTCGACGTGGACGTGGCATGGCAAACCGATTCGATGCCGGAACAAGCCCCGAAGACCACACAGCAGCCAGCCGCGCAGCGGCTTTGCTCTTTCAGCGCGGGGGGTTTAGCCCCGCGCTTAGGGCCGTGCACCGGCGTCCAGATCCGTGCTCCCGATGGGTCCGCATATCCTCGAAAGAGGATGGCTGGTCGGAGAGCAGGCGCGATTCCCTTGCCCCTGTGGGGGAGAGGGTTGGGGGTGAGGGGGAACTGTACCACAGCGAGAGGCCGGAACTGGCCTGGCCCCGCCACCTGCAGCATTCCGTAATGGACAGCAAATGCCACCCCTTGCCGAAACAATCAATGAAGGTCGCACAGCCGACAGCCCCACCACCCGGACCTATTCGGCCGCCGGCCCCAACGGCGCCAGCAGCAGGTGAA
>CAZHBM010000502.1:0-2381 GCA_964529945.1 uncultured Anaerolineales bacterium
TTTTCACCGTCGAACTATAATTCTCGTTTTCCGACATAATGACAAGAGCACGTGCCACAGGGGGTGAGTCGTGGCTGCCCGACACCAATTGGCTTCAAGAACCGATCCCTTCCAGGAGTCGGTAATACGTGAGATGACACGTTTGGGAGAGGAAAGTGGCGCTGTCAATCTCTCGCAAGGATTGCCAGACTTTGAGCCTCCGGCAGACCTTCTGCAGGCTGCCATTACCGCTGTCAGCCAAGGGGAGAACCAATATACCTTTCCGTTTGGATTGCCGGCTTTTCGGCAGTCTATTGCCCAGAAATCGGCCGACTACAACAACATAAGCGCCGATCCAGAGACGGAAGTGACGGTGACGTGCGGCGTCAGTGAGGCTATCGTGGCCACCTTGTTGGCGCTGACGGATCCAGGGGACGAAGTAGTCATCATTGAACCCTGGTACGAGAACTACGTGCCTGGCTGCCAGATGGCCGGGGTGATCCCGCGGTTTGTCCCGCTGCGAGAGCCGGAATACGCCTTTGACCCGGACGAACTGCGGCGGGCGTTTAGACCAAAGACGCGGTTGATCATTCTTAACACCCCGCATAACCCCTCCGGCCGTGTCTTTGCTCGGTCGGAGTTGGAGATGGTGGCCGAGCTGTGTGAGGAATTTGACGTGATTGCCGTCACTGATGAGATTTACGAGCATATCTTGTACGATGGTCACAGACACGTCAGTATGGGTGCGTTGGATGGCATGCGCGACCGGACGGTCACCATCAGCGGACTGGGCAAGACGTATGCAGTCACCGGTTGGCGGGTAGGCTGGGCGCTGGCGGCGGCCCCGCTGACGGCGCTGATCCGAAAGGTGCACGATTATCTGACGGTGTGCGCGCCGGCGCCATTTCAGGTGGCCGGCCCTGTTGCACTTTCATTGCCTTCCAGCTACTATGCGGCTATGCGTCGTGAGTATGCTGCCCGGAGACGCATCTTGTTGCGGGCGCTGGACTGTCTGGGCATTGACTATTCGCCCCCACAAGGCGCTTACTACGTGATGGCCGACATTAGCCGAGTCGAATGGCCGGCCGATGCCTATAGCCGGCCGGGGTGGAGCCGCGATCGCGCCTTTGCCGAATACCTGGCCCGCAGCGTCGGCGTGGCGGTTGTGCCCGGTTCGAGCTTCTATGCCGGCCAACAGGTGGGTGTCAACCGGGTCCGGTTCAACTTTGCCAAACGAGAGAGCACCCTTGAGGAGGCAGCCCGCCGTCTGGTGACCAAATTGCGCACGGCTTGACAAGGTTTTCTCGGCATTTGGCAGAAGGCTATTGCGATCTCCGTTTGGTGTTCCGTGCACGTTTGTGTGCTATCATAAGCCGGCGTGACAACGCCGGCACCTATCGAAGCGGTTTGCTTGGGAGGGTACATGGACAAGGGGCAATCGTTCGCAAATCCAATGCCAAGAGGGGTATTCTCCGGCCCTAATTGGAGCCAGGTCGGACTTTTCATCGGGTTGACGTTTGGGCTGACCTGGGCGCTTAACCTGGTGATATGGCTGACCATCGGCTATTCGGCCAACGCGGCGCTGGGGACGTTACTGCAGTTGCAGATGTTGCTGCCGGCTTTTTCGGCCATTGTCCTCGGCCTGTTCGTGTTCAAGGATAGCCGGATTCACGACAGGCAGGCCTTGGGAACGGCCGCCTACGTTTTCTATTTCTTCCTGATCTACACGCTGATCTACGTGGCCTTGGGTGCCTGGCAGTTGATCGTGCCGGCTCAGGCGACGACGGCAGCCGCGGTTGCACAGGGCCTTACCTTTTTGGGATTACTGCTGGTGATTGGGTTGCGTTTAGCCGGTGGCAAGGACGCCTTCGCCCGCGCCGGACTGGCAGGTGGCAAGGTCCGGTATTGGCTGTTATTCGGCGTGGGCTTTGTGGTTTTTTATCTCAGCCAGGCCGGACTCAACTATCTTTTTGGTATGGGCCACCTGGTTGATCTGCAGGCCTTCATAAAATCTGTGGGTGCCGAGCATGCCCTGCAACAGATGGGCAATAACAGCCTTCTATTCCTGCTGGTGAGTGGCTTGCAGACTGTGGCCTTGGCGCCGATCATTGCCATTTTGATCTCGTTCGGCGAGGAATATGGCTGGCGCGGCTACCTGCAGAGCGAATTGATCAAATTGGGTCGCGTACGCGGCGTGTTGGTGTTGGGTGTGATCTGGGGGGTCTGGCACGCACCGATTATCGCTATGGGGCACAACTATCCAGGCCACCCCGTCAGCGGCATATTTGTCATGATCGGCTATACGATTATGCTGGCGTTCATATTGGGATATGCTGTATTGAAATCCGGCAGTGTCTGGTTGGCTGCCTTTTTGCATGGGCTGAATAACCAAGTCTGGAGTT
>CAZHBM010000503.1:0-2371 GCA_964529945.1 uncultured Anaerolineales bacterium
GCCAAAACAGCACGTTAACTCTGTACGATACCCAGGTCCTGTCCAACAGCACGTACAGCGGCGGCGGCGCCGGCATCTACAACCAGCAAGGGCCGGTAACTCTCGTGTCCAGTTCCGTCAACCACAACCACATCGTTGCCGGGGCCGGCGGCGGCTTCTTTGCCGGTTTCGGGACCCTGACTCTGAGTCACAGCCAGGTCATGAGCAACACCTCCTCAGGCGGGGGCGGCGGAATGTACCTCTACGCCGTCGACCTGTCGATCCTGGATGAGAGCCAGGTGAGCGGCAACCTGACCGGCAATCACGGCGGCGGCCTGGCCATCCATTCCAACAGCGACTTCACCAGCACCAGCCGCATCGACAACAGCACGATCGCCGGCAACGGAATTTACGTCGACTCGCGTCACGGGGCCGGCATTTATCAAGTCGCCAACAGCGGCGGCCGGGCCATTCTGTCTCTCAACCGCAGCCTGATAATAGACAACGAAACCTACGGCGGTGGGGCATGTGAGGGCGGCGGCATCTACAACTATCAAGCATCGGGTTCGCTCAGCGCCGAAGTGTATGTCACTGCCAGCTCTATCTACAGCAACACCAGTAAGAATCGCGCCGGCGGGCTGTACAACGACGGCACGCTGGTGATCTCCCATTCGACGATCATCGGCAACCGGGTCGCCAATGGATTCATGGAGGCCGGTGCCGGCATCTTCAACAGCGGCGTTCTGACGATCTCCAACAGCACCCTGAATCGTAACCGGGCCAACCAGGACGGTGGCGCCCTGTACGACGTCAGCGTCACGCCGCCCCGCCTGGATAACGTCACTATGGCCGGTAACCAGGCGGCGTTGGGGGTCGCCGGGTTTGGCGCCGGCGGAGGCGTGTATCTCGGTGGAACGGGATTGGTAATGCGCAACACCATCCTGGCCGACAATCTGACCCACGGCAGCCCCGAAGATTGCGCCACCAACTCGGCGGCGTCCATTTTCTCCCAGGGTTACAACCTGCTCGAGGCTGCCAGCGACAGCAATTGCAGCCTGACCGGCGCCGGCGACATTTCCGGCTCGGACCCCGCGCTGGATACCTTGGCCGACAACGGTGGTCCCACATGGACCCAGGCGCTGCTGGTCGGTAGCCCGGCCATCGACGCCGGCAGTTGCACCGACAGCCTGGGCCAGGTAGTCGCCACCGACCAACGCTATATGTCGCGCAACGACCTGCCGGCCTGCGACATAGGCGCCTACGAGTTTGACGTCATTACCGTCAACACGCTGCAAGACGTGATCGACGCCAGGGACGGCCTGTGCTCGCTTTCAGAGGCGGTCACAGCCGCCAACTCGAACGCGGCTTCGGGCAGTGTCAGCGGTGAGTGCCCGGCCGGGCTCAAACCTGCCCGCGACCAGATAAACTTCTCCATCACCGGCACCATCGCCACGGCCAACGGACGATACACGATCAACGCACCGGTTGCCGTCTACGGGCCGGGCGCCGATTTATTGGCCGTCAGCGGGGCCGGGAACAATGGCGTCTTCAACGTGGCCACCGCGGCCGGACACGTCGGCCTGTCTGGAATGACCATCCGTGACGGCAACGAGGGCAACACAGGCGGCGGCGTGGCCAATGCAGCCACCCTGGTCATCAGCCGCTGCACAATCTTCAACAATCAGGCCCGCGAGTACGGCGGCGGCATCTACAACGCCCTCAACGCCCGGCTGACGCTGGTCGAGACCACCGTCAACGGCAACACCGGCCGCAACTCGGGCAGCGGCGGCATCGACAACAACGGCACTATGGCCATCACCAACAGCACCATCAGCGGCAACAGCACCCACGGCTCCGGCGGAGGCATCGGCAATTACGACGAGCTGTGGTTGAGCCACAGTTCAGTAGTCAGCAATACCGCCAACAGCGACGGCAGCGGCGGCTCAGGAGGTGGCATCTACACCGGCAGCGGCGCCACCACCGGCGTCCGGGTCAGCCTGCTGGCCAATAACCGGTCACTTTCCACCGCCGACGACTGCGCCAATTCCGGTACCACCACCTCCTTCGACCATAACCTGGTCGAGATCGTCGGCAGTTGCAGCTTCGCTGCGCCGCACGACATTACCGGCCAGTTGGGTAGCGACCTCGAGCTCGGTCCGCTGGCCGACAACGGCGGCCCAACCTGGACCCACGCCCTGTTGGAGGACAGCCCGGCCATCGACGCCGGTGCCTGCACCGACATCAACGGCAGCGTCGTAACCATCGGCCAGCGCCAGGTCGCCCGGCCTCAGCAGGATGACTGCGACATCGGCGCCTTCGAGGCATTTCCGGGCAGCAAGTTCAGTTACCTGCCTATCGTGCTTTGCCAGCCGTAGCGTCGTGACATCTCTCG
>CAZHBM010000504.1:0-2369 GCA_964529945.1 uncultured Anaerolineales bacterium
GTCAACCCGATGATCCGCATCGATCATATCTTCGCCAGCTCGGATTTCAGTCCGTCCGAGGTTCGGGTGGTGCGCGATCAATTGAGCTCCGATCATTTTCCATTGGTGGCGACCCTGACGTTGTGAACGGCACCCGTCGAATCAGCCCCATTCGAGAGATTGTTTCCGGCTGTAACGCATATCAGTTCTGACGAGGAGCGACCGTGACGTGTTGTCTTCGTAGGATCTTGCGTTTTGTGTTGGGACCTGTCTGCGGCACTGCTTTGGCCGGCATCATTTGTGTTCTGCCGGGCGTAGTCGCTTCCTCTCCCGAAAGCCCGCGTGTATCTAAGGCCATTATCCCGGCCGGTGGCAATCAAGAGGCCAGGATGTACAACGTCGATGCACAGGACACAGGCGCTTTGCCTGTTGGCTATCCCATCGCATTGCGCGTCACCGGCTTCGATCCTGAAACGGTTATCTTGATTCCTGGTGAGATGGCCATCTGGACCAATCTGCATAGCGATGGGCATACGGTGACTGCCGGCAGCAGGGCCGAGCAACCCCCGGCCGGCAATGCTGGACTGTTTTTGCCGGTGGTATTGAAGAACTCATCCGGCTCGGCACTAGCGGCCGGTGGAAATCCCCGTCAGGCAACTGACTCGCAAGGAGAGACGCTGCTGTTCGACAGCGGCCCGATGACGGTCAGCCAGCGTTTCTCCTTCACCTTCGAAAGCTCGGGCGTTTACACTTACTACAGCGTGCTTAGCCCGACAACCACGGCGGGAACAATCTACGTATTGGATGCCCAACCCGTGGCCTCGCGTACGCTCACCAGCGGTGTGGCCGACTATTTTGTAGCTCCTTCAGGTCTTTCTATCTCCACCAATGCCGGAACACTGCTGACCGACACGTTGGTGAGCCTGACCAGCGCCATATCGATGCCGACAGGTTTTGAGCAACACGTCTTCATTGGCAATCCCCATCGAGTGACTCTCGCCTGGCCGGAAGCGGTCAGCGGTACGCTGACATTGGAGTTGCCCTATCCGGAAGACGACATCCCACCCGATTCGTCCGAGGCCGACCTGCAGGCCTTTTACTTCAATGGTCTGGATTGGATCGTCATGCCCTCCGCGGTGTGGACGGATGTGAATCGTCTACAAGTAGATACTTCCTATCTGGGCTGGTGGCGGATTGGATGGCTGTGTTCGCCGTTTGACGGCGCGTTCAATGACGAGCAGCAGATGGCCTACGATCGCGCGCGAGATTATATGGTTTCTCTGTCTAACCACCAGGACCTCTTTGACCTGTTGACACTGGACGGGAAATCAATTTTTGAGGTGCACGCTGCCGAGGCCAGCTGGTTGGCCGGTGTATCTATGTGCGACCTGGATGACCTGAGTACGAGCGACGTCCAGAGCAACCTGAAGGTAACCCAAACAGCACACGAAGTGGCGGATGCTATGGTCAGCCTGGGGCAGGATTTGATGAGTGGTGAACTGGACGCGGCACAGGTAAACCGGATGGTCTCTGTGCTGTCCGGAAGCCTCGAGGTGATCGATCTTTCCCCTGAAGCTGCCCAAGCAGCTGATGCGGCCGGGCTCGGCAAGCAGTTTCTTTTGAGCCTTGCGCTTGTTGTCTACGACGGGCTGGCTTTCGACGTAGACTATGAACTCGAGACGCAAGACACTTATGCTGAGTTCGTTGGTTGGGTCGACGACGCACAGCCGGCAGGCTCTTCCAACCTGTCCGAAAAGAACGGCGACCAGATTGTCGGGAACGACCTGGACGGCAGCCGCACGCCCTGCCGATTCAGTTTTCAACAAGACAACGGTTTTTATTTTGACGACGAGATCTACACGGCATACAGCTATTTCAACCTGTATCAAGACCAGACCGAAGTGGACTTCGTGTTGGCCTTGCAGGAGATGTATCCGTTCGAGGTCAGTGACCAGTTCCCGCCGTTCTTCAGGGACCGGTTGGATGCGCTGCTATTGGTCGTTTACGAAGTTCCCGGGGAAAACAACGTCGGTGCAGAACGGCGTGTCGTCCGTTTACTTTTGGACAATGTGGAGTCGGTCGATACCTGCTCGTTCCGGCGCATCCAGTTGCCTGGAATACGGGCCGGTTCCCCGGTTGAGGCAACCTATTACCTGCTTGACGATGGCGGACACGTTCCGTGCTCCAGGCCGCCCGTCTCGTGGGGGGATACAGTCTTCCTGTGCTACGGTGATTGCCGGGCACCCAACGTATCGGGTCCCGACTCGCCCACCAGCCCTTACCCGGACGATGAGGCCACCGGCGTGCCTTTGAGCCCTGATCTTGCCTGGACGGGCGGCGACCCGGACGGGGACGCGGTCGTTTACGACGTCTATCTGGAGGCAGATGAC
>CAZHBM010000505.1:0-2366 GCA_964529945.1 uncultured Anaerolineales bacterium
GACCAGCGACTGAACCACCGCTTCTATCTCCTCAGCCGGCCGAAACGGCTGGCCGGCCAGCTTAATGCGTCCGGGATCATCCGGCGGGTTGGGCTGAGAATCGCCCGGGGGCGTCGGCTCAATGTAGGGCGGGCCGAGTGCATCGCGCACGTAGTCGAACGAGTGCTGTTGCGCCCAGACGATCAGATGGTTTGCCAGCCGCTGGATAGAGGGTTGAGAGCGGCCCGAATTGGGCAACTCGAAGTAGGCTACGCCCGGCTCACGCATAAACCGCCGCAAGAACTCTGGGCTGGCGTTGGTGAACGTTTGGTAGATGGCCTGGTTGGGATCGCCTACCCGCACCCAGTTACCTCGAGGATGGTCAGCCAGAAGCCGCAGAATGTCCTCCTGTGCCTGACTGCTGTCCTGGGCCTCGTCCTCCAGCACGTACGGCCACTGCCTCTGCAATCTTTCGAGAAAGTCTTGGTCGACGATCAGTATCCGATGTGCCAGGTTGATGAGGTCGTCAAAATCTACTCCACCACGCGCGCACAGTCCGGCCTGATAGCGCATGTAGATCATTGCCGACATTTTTGCCAACGCCAAATCCGTACCTTGAAGGATCAGTCGGGCAGCCAATTCCTCGGGACCGATGCGGTTGTCCTTTGCCTTTTTGATTCCCGTGCGGGCAATGTCGAGGACTGTGGTGGGCCAATCGCGCTTGCGCACCCGCTCTCGATCCCTGGCTGAAAGCGAGTCCCAGGCCACATAAGCATCGAAGCCGGGATTCTGAGCCAGCCAATGTTGAGTGGCTTCCTCCAGAATTTCGGCGCTATCGCGTTCGTCAACGATGACGAAATCTTCCGCCAGGCCGACGAGCCCCGGCCTTTGCCGGACGATGTCATGCGCAAGGCCGTGCAAAGTGCGCACCCGATAGTTGAGGCCGGGCAACAGGCCCAATTCGTGCACAAAACCGTCGATGCGGGTGCGAAAATTGTCTACGGCCGAGTTGACCAGGGTCACGACCAGCACTTCCTGGTCGGCTTCGATTTTTTCGACCACCAGGCGAGCAGCCAGGTAAGACAGCGTGTGCGTTTTGCCGCTGCCCGGCACCGCGCTCACGCCCATTTTCCCGCCCTGATGGAGATAATGCGTAATTAAGGCTTGCTGCTTCGGCCGGAGAACAAACATTTCTCTCTATTGCGCCCTTCGCAACGCGTTCTGCAAGGCGCGCAGCAACGGCCCGCGCTGCTCGTAACCCTGCTCGCCCAACTCAGAAGTCGCCAGATAAATGGCTCGACGACACCGGCGGACCAGGCCGGTGACGGTTCGATAGAGTGTTTCCTGGCGGGCTGCGTATTCGTCTTCGTCGGTCCACGCACGCCCGGTTTCCCATTCTCGCCTGAGCACGTAAGGTTGGGTCAACGGCTGGTAAATTCGTTCCCACCAACTTGAGCTGCCTACGTCGAGCCAGATCTGGTAATCGACGGGCCGGTTGCTCATGAGATAGGTATGGGCGGGTGCGAGCAAGACACTCTGCCGGCTTTGGACCCGCCAGCTTTGAATGTGAGTGGCTGCGATGGTGCCACGGGCCACCATATCGACAAAATGGGCCCCAATTGATCTTCCGATCGCCAATCCGGGCACATTTTCCATTACCCTACGAAATTTGCGGGCCGACTCCACCATGTCGTATACGGTGCCGGCCAGCCGCTCAGGCCGGTCCTCGCTACCGGGCTCCGGGGAACCGGCCGAGGTTGTTGGAATTGTCTCTCCAAACAGTGCACGACTGCTGAATCCAAACCCAGGTTGGGACAAAATATCGCCGAAAAGGGACGCCAGGAAGAAGTCCAGCGGAGCCTCGCTTTCCGGCCCGGCGCCCGAATACGTCGTTATCCAGGCGCGCAGTGCATCGTATCTCTCTCCAAAGGATACGCCGATCCGCTGGCGCATTTCGCCTTCGACTCGCGAAAAAGCACTCAAAAACCCGCTGCTGCTCCCTGGCCGGTAGACAACGTCCGTCAACAGCCTGGCTCGAGGCAGGTCCAGGCCTTCAATCGCCTGAACCAGGCCGATGGTGACGTCGAAAGCAGAAGGTGCCTCCTGCCACCAAGGATGCGCCAGGCGGGCCAGCGTAAGCATACAACGCACGGCCGCCTCGTCCTGCAGGGGCCGCGAAGGCCGCAGTGAATGGACCGGGATTCCGCGCTGTTCCAGCCTGCTCAAGAGCGAAAAACGAAGTGCGCCGCCGACGTAGGGTGCAACCACCACGATCTCGCCGGGCGGAGTATGTTCCTGTTCCACCAGGTCGGCGACTTGTTCCGCCGCCCAGTCAAGCATCTGCTGGTGGAACCGCGGCAGCTCGCCATGCGGCTGCCGCAAGGCGA
>CAZHBM010000506.1:0-2361 GCA_964529945.1 uncultured Anaerolineales bacterium
TGACCCGGTACTGGAGCGATACGAGGACGACATCGACTACGACTGGGGGCAGGGTTCGCCGGACCCGGCTGTGGCGGCCGACAACTTCTCGGCCCGCTGGACGCGTAAGGCGTGGTTCGAAGAGGACCTGTACGTGTTCAACGTGAACGTTGACGACGCCGTACGGCTATGGGTGGGTGACAACCTTCTGATCGATAGCTGGCAGGACGGCTCACGCAGCCTGCGGGCCGAGTGGCGATTCCACGAGAAAGAAGAAGCTGAGGTTCGCGTGGAATACTACGAACACTACGGTAACGCAAGCATTAAGGTGACCTGGCGGCGGAACTAAACCGGATTGACCGTCTATCCGCGGGCCGAGTTTGGAGGCTAACTCTCGGGCAGGGTCTCCAGGATAAACCAGTTGGCCGTCAGCCCGCAGTCGACAGTAAGATTGATACCGGTGATGGCCGATGCGTCGTCGGAGGCCAGGAAAGCGAAGGCGGCGGCCACTTCTTCCGGCTGTACAAGGCGGCGCATAGGCACGCGCTCGAAACGATGAAGCAGGTAGTCCATCAGCTCCGGGCCGGTTGCTTGCTCGGTCAACGGCGTGTAGGTGAAGCCCGGGCTGACCGCATTGACACGAATGCCGTAGGGGGCCAGCTCGACGGCCATCGTTCGATTGAGTCCCAACAAGCCGGCCTTGGAGGCGTTGTAGGCAACATAAGGGCCGTCGGCGCCATAGGCGTCGATGGAGGCGTTGTGCAGGATAACCCCGCCGCCTGAAGTCACCATGTGGCCTGCCACACGTTGCGACATCAAGAAACACCCCTTTAGATTGGTATTCACCACCCGGTCCCAGTTCTCCTCCGGTACTTCCAGGAATGGCGTGTCGTCATCTATCCCGGCGTTGTTGATCAGCACATCGATGCGCCCCCAGTGTGCCATGGCTGCGTCGACCGCGGCAGCTACCTGTTTGGAGTCGCCCACATCGGCGGTGAAGGTCCAGGCAGCGCCGCCGTCTTCTTGGATGAGGGATTTCGTCTGTTCGAGGGACGCCTGGGTACGACCTATCAGCAGGACCTCAGCCCCCTCACGGGCGAAACGGCGGGCCGTCGCCTGGCCGATGCCGCTGCCGGCGCCGGTGACAATCACGTGCTTGTGAGCGAATCTTGAGACGGTGTTTTGAGTTGGCATAGCGTTCTGGCCTCCTGAATGTGTCCGAGATTTGATACGTTTCACCTGATGTTTGATGGGGTCCTATCGCAGGCCCGGTCATTATAACATACGCAGACCACCTTGCGCGACCAGCCTGTTCTGCCGGGCGTGTCCCATTTTCTCGGTAGACGGTCAAAAGAGCTGGTGACCGGTTCTATCTCTTATTGTCTTTTTTGTGGATGGAAGACTTTCCACCCACAAGAAAGATAAGAAAGACTACCTGATTCTACGCGTCCCTCAATAGATAAAGTGAGCGATCTCTCTCGAGCTTGCTTGCCGGCCAAGCTTGGGCTCGGTCCAAATCCTCCAGCAGACATTTGAGACAGACGCGTTCTGCCACGCATCTTCTCAATCGAGTTCGCGGCCGGGCCGGCTGCTGATCTGGTTGGTCGTGCGGGTGGCCGGCAGGCGTCAGCTCTGAGCGATGGTGGCCAGGTCGCGTCCGGCGGCTACCTTGCGGCGCACTTCCGTATCGAGAATGCGCTTGCGTAAACGTAGGGCTACCGGCGTCACTTCCAGCAGCTCATCGTCGCCGACGTATTCGATGAAGTCGTCCAGGCTGAGTTGCAGTGGCGGCGTCAAGCGCACCATAATGTCCTCGGTGGACGAACGCACGTTGGTGAGGTGTTTCTTTTTACACACGTTGATCGGCAGGTCGCCGGGACGCGCGTGTTGGCCGACCACCATACCCTGGTAAACTTCCACGCCCGGGCCGATGAACAGCGTGCCACGTTCTTCGGCGTTGTGCAGCGCGTACGAGGTGCTGACGCCCTTCTCCCAGGCAACCAATGATCCACGTTCGGTTTTTGGCATTTCACCGGACGCCGGCTGGTAGCCGTGAAAGAGCGTGTGCAGGATGCCACTGCCGTGAGTGGCAGTCACGAAGGCATTGCGGAAACTGAGCAGGCTGCGAGTCGGCACCAGGTAGGTCAGGTAGACGATACCGCGATCGCCGTGGTGCATTTCCTGTAGCTGGCCGCGCCGGCTGCCCATCATCTCCACAACGGTGCCCAGATCGGCTTCCGGCACCTCGATGTAGACTTCTTCCACTGGTTCCATCAAGCGACCGTTTTCCCGGAGCAAGATCACCTCCGGTTTGCCGACCTGAAATTCGTAACCTTCGCGGCGCATGGTTTCAATCAGTACCACCAGGTGCAGTTCGCCACG
>CAZHBM010000507.1:0-2089 GCA_964529945.1 uncultured Anaerolineales bacterium
TTTCCTGGGCAGCCTGGAAAAAACCTGGGCAATACCGGGCGAGTTGTGCGTGAGTAGGTGAGAAGCCGCGGCCGATTTTAATCCGGCAGGCGCCCGCTGCGCAAGAACTGCTTCAGACGCGGCCAGCGGTAAAGACGGTTGCTCCACAGGAAATATATCCCGGCCACAACGCCGCCCAACTCCCAAATCCATAGTTCGGGCCGGCGGGTGAAGGCATACCAATAGGCCCACTTCATGTCTTGTTGCTCACTGCCGCGCTTGCCCCAGACGTGAAATTTCCAACCCAGGAAGGGCCAGTAGAAGGTTTTTGGGAAAAGCCATAGCCGGTCGAGCACCGCGTGGCCGTTGAAAGCCAGGGCATACAACCACCAGCCGGGCTTTTTGACAATCGCCCACAGAAAAAGCGGCCCGTGCACCAGCAACGTATGGGCAAACAACACTGCCGATTTGAAATGCCGGTAGAAGTAGACCGCCGCCAACGGCTTGTCGATCCAATCCGGGCCGGTGGCTGCCAATGCCAGGATGCGATAGTCAACGTCTTTAAGGACCGGGAACCGCTTTCGAGCCAGACTAAAGGCAGCCAGTGTGTAGGTAATGTGGCTGGTAGGTAGCATTCGGGCACTCCAGTGGGTCAGGATTGGGGGTTGTCGGATGCGGTTGCCGGATCGAATTCCTGGGCGTCGACTGCCGGTTGCGCGGTATATAACTGGGGGGGCGACGGACTCAGCTCCATACGTTTAATGCGGTACATCGTTTCCTCAATTAGCAGCCGGTTGGCGGCGATCAGATCGGCGATGACACCAAAGATGAAGATCAGGAACCCGAGAGTCAACAGCGTGCCGCCGATGGTGATCGACTGTACGTGCCGGCCAATGCCACTTTGGTCGGTCAGGTAGAAAAACAGAAAGCGCAACAATGCACCCAAACCAACCAGGATGAAGGGCAGGCTGATGTAAAAGAAAGAACGCAGCGGCTCGTAGAAGGCATACAGCCGTAAGATGGTCGCCGCCGAGCGCTTGACGTACGACCAATTGCTTTTCACCAGCCGCGAGTCGCGCGTAGGTTGGTTGGGCTCAATAGGAACGTGGGTCACCCGCAGGCCTTTTTTGCCGGCCTGGATAATCGTTTCCAGGGTGTAGGTATAGCGGGTGAGCAGCGACATACGCAAGGCCGCCTCACGCGAATAGGCGCGGAAGCCGCTGGTAGCATCGGGCACGTCGAGACCCGACACCTGGCGCACCACCCAACTGCCCCATTGCTGCAGCAACCGCTTGGTGAGCGAAAAGTGGGGCACGCTGTGCACCTGACGGTCGCCGATGACGATGTCAGCCTGCCCGGCCAGGATAGGGGTCACCAGGCGGGCGATATCCGCCTGGGGGTACTGATTATCGCCATCAGTGTTGACGATGATATCCGCACCCAGGCGCAACCCGGCCTCCAAACCGTGCTGAAAGGCGGTGGCCAATCCCTTGTGCCCCGGCAGCCGGACTACGTGGTCGACGCCGCGCTGGCAGGCGACCGACACCGTACCGTCCTGGCTGCCGTCATCGATAACCAGCGTCTCGACCCGGTCGATACCGGGAATGACTTTGGGGATGTCGGCCAGCGTTGCCGGCAGGGTATGCTCTTCGTTATAACACGGAATCTGGATAATCAGGAACATTGGGCGGACTCATTCAACGTCATAATAAGCAAACTCAACAAATTTTAACACAGCGTCGGTGGCCACACAACCCGCTGCCGGTTGACGCAGATTCAGCTGAATGACCACGGGGAGCCTGCTCTCCGCCAGGGATTTTCACCGCATTCTGCTGTCTAGTATAATTGAATACTGTGCCGCAGGCAGTATTTCAGTGGGTGGCCTGCAGGTTACGGGATGGACAAGGGGAAATGACGGGATAACGACGCTGGCGAGACCATCGTACCATCTATCATCTCTCTTTAGCGAAGGAACACCTGGGTGAAAACGTCAACAACTGCTGACAATTGCATCGAGAACACTGGCCGAATTTCCTCGTACACGCGTGTGGCTGCGTATGCAATCGTTCTTGTAGGATTGGCCCTCAGAATTGTGCAATATGCTGTGAAT
>CAZHBM010000507.1:2099-2344 GCA_964529945.1 uncultured Anaerolineales bacterium
TTGACGAAGCCAGTCTGGCGTTGAATATCGTCAACCGATCTTTTGCAGGTCTGACCCAGCCGCTGGACTACGTCCAAGGAGCCCCAGTCGGTTTCCTGATACTCGAGAAATTGGTCATCCAGGTCCTGGGTAACACAGACTACGTGTTGCGGCTGATTCCTCTGATCGCCGGCTGTGTTTCTTTGCTGCTCATGTACAATTTGGCTCAGCGATGTCTTGGTGGACTAGACGCGGTCGTCGTTTTG
>CAZHBM010000508.1:0-2341 GCA_964529945.1 uncultured Anaerolineales bacterium
GCAGAATGGATCTGGAGATGAGAAGCGCCGGCCGGAAGTCACACCAGCGCTGCCGGCAATAACCCCGCAATCGATCCTGGTGGGTGTTTCCGTGCTGGCGTGGATACTGCCACTGGTCATGTTGGTGCGAAATCTGCCCTTGGTTGATCAGTCGCACAATCGACAGGCTCAGGAAATGTGGGAACCGATTCTGAGCTTGCCGTTGCCGGCAGGGGCGATCCTTCTGTCCAACGACCGGGATGAAATGATGCCTTTGTGGTATTACCAGTACGTCGATGGGCGCCGTCCAGATTTGTTGGGCCTGTTTCCCAAAATCGTTACCGATCCGTCCTACGCCGATATCGGGGGCCTTGTCAACCAATCACTTCTTAGCCAGCGCCCCGTTTATTTGATCAAGCCCATGCCGGGTTTGGAGGTGAAGGCCAACCTGGAACCGGTGGTATCGATGCCGCCGTTGGTTCAGGTCAGTCAGCTCGATCTGGTGGCGGCGCCGGCTCGGCCATTGGACGTTCCGCTGGACGACCGGATGCGCTTGGCCGGCTATTCCATGAGCCCGACCCAAATTACACCCGGCGAGGCGATAACTGTCACCCTTTACTGGCAACCGCAGCAGCAACTGGACAGTGTTTTCAGCAGTTACGTTCACCTGGTGGATACAAATGGAACCGGCGTTGCCCAGAGCGATCACCAGGTGGGTGGTGCGTATTATCCCACTACGCTCTGGCGGGCGGGCGAAATGCTGCGCGACCAGCATCGGCTATCACTGCCGGCGGACCTGGCGCCGGGCGTCTATCGTTTGGTGGCCGGAATGTATGCCCAGGCCTCGACGGAGCCGTTAGGTAAGGCGGTTGAGTTGGGCCTGGTGGCTATCAAAGACCCGGCGGAAACAATGTGGCAACCTCCGGAGACGATGCAGGTTTCGACGGCGTTCAACTTTGATGATCGCATGGCACTGTTGGGGTACGACCGCGAGCTGCACGGCGTGGACCTGCTGTTGACTCTGTACTGGCAGGCTGAACGCCCGCTCAGCCAGAACTGGTCTGCCTTTCTGCACGTGGTCGATGCGGCCGGCCGGTTGGTGGCCCAGCGTGACAGCCAACCGCAGGACGGAAGATACCCCACGTCGGTTTGGGATCAGGGCGAGGTAGTGGCGGATGAACAGCGGTTGTCCTTACCGGCACACCTGTCCGATGGCGATTACCAGGTATATCTGGGAATTTACGACCCCGATAGTGGACAACGCTTGCCGCTGCTGGATGAGTCGGGGCAAAGCACCGGTGACCAGACCTTGCTCTTCAATTTGCATCGCGAAGGCGAAACCTGGCGCATAAATTGAGTCTATCGTTTGGGTGACTGCCCAACTCAGGCAACCGCAGTCTCCACTCCCCGGATATCATTCCCCAGATCCGATCTCCACGGCCGGCTGGCCGGTCAGAGCAGCCTGGGCGCGCGTCCGGTACCAACCGCCGGTGTCCAGGTCGATAGCCCGTCGAAATGCCGTTTGGGCAGTTTCCATTTTTCCCTGCGACTGGTACATTCTGCCCAGATGATAGTAGGTGCTGGCCAGTTCGGGGGCCAGCTTCTGGGCGCTATAAAGGTGCAGGAAGGCCCGGTGGTCGTCACCGATCTGCAGATACAGCCACCCCAGCAGGTCTTGGAAGCGCGCATCGTCGGGTGCCAAGCTGGCTGCCGCCTGGGCGGCGGCCAGGCCGGCCTCCGAGACCTGCACTGAGTGGTCGGCGTAGAAGCGAACCAGGGCTAGTTGCAGATCGAGGTTGTCTGGTTCCAGCTTGACCGCATCCTGGAAAGCTGTCTTTGCTTGGAGATAATCTCCCAACTCAAGGTGGATGTCGCCGATTGCGGTCAGAACGGCCGGGTTGTCAGGGGCCAAAGTTTGGCTGGTGGTCAGTTCCGACAGGGCGGCTTGGGGAAGTCCCTGTTGGGCCAGGTATAGCCCCAGGAAATAATGCCCCAACCAGGCATCTGGATCGGCAGCAACGGCGTCGGCCAAATACTGGTAGGCAGGGTATCCCAGCCGGGCCTGTACGTGCCCCAGGAAGGCCAGGGTCTCGGTCTCTCCAGGCGCGAGCTGTTGGGCGCGCAATAGGCACGCCCGCGCCGGCTGCCAGGCTTCGATTTGGACCAGCGCCAGGCCGGTTAAGCGGGCTGCCCCTGCCGGCGTTTCGGCCTCCATCGCGCTGGTCAAAGCTTTTTGTAGATAAGAAGACATGTCGGTGATGTCCGGCGGCACATCGGCCGGTATCGCCTGCAACTGTCTCATCGCCAACGGCGGGTCGGTTACAGCCTGGATAGTCGCCAACCGAATACGGGCGTTGGCGAT
>CAZHBM010000509.1:0-2341 GCA_964529945.1 uncultured Anaerolineales bacterium
CCTGTGGAATTGTTGTTTCGTATGGGTTACGTCCCATTTTCTTAGTAGAAAACCAAGTGGGTCGGCAGCCGGTTTTTTCCCCTTTGTTTTTGTGAGTGGACGGCCGTCCACTCACAAAGACAAACAACCTGCCTGATTCTACGCGCTTCCTAAGACGTAAAGTGAACGGCCTCTTATCAACCTGCCTCGCAGCCAGGCCTGGGCCCAGTCCAATTCTTCCAACAAAGGATATGGGACAGGCCCTTTCGTATGGACATGATTGTCAATGGCCGAGGGCTGTGATAGGATAAGAACTGTGACGGTCCACCTGGCGGCCGGCCTGGTGGGAGCAGGGGGATTGGAGAATCCCGATGAGCACGTCCCTGTTAACCACGAAACTATTCGTTCCTTCACTGCGCCCTGAATTGGTATCGCGCCCGCGACTGACTGGCCACCTTGACCTCTGTCTGACGCGCAAATTGGCGCTGGTTTCGGCGCCGGCCGGCTTTGGCAAGACCACGTTGATTGCCGAATGGGCACAGGCAATGTTGGGCCGTCCGGGTGAAAAACAGCCAGGCGGGGTTCGCGTCGCCTGGCTGTCGCTGGACAAAGAGGACAACGAAGCGACTCGCCTGCTGACCTACCTGGTGGCGGCCGTGGAAACGGCTGTGCCGGGTGCCGGTTCTACAGCTAATGCATTGTTGCGCTCACCCCAACCACCGGGCACGAAAGCCGTTTTGTCAGCATTGATCAATAATCTGGTCGAATTATCGTTCGAGTTGGTGATGGTGTTGGACGACTATCACCTGATCGAGTCGCCGGAAATTCACGATGCGCTGGCGTTTCTATTGGATCATCTACCGCCTCACGTTCACCTGGTGATCGCCGCCCGGTCGGACCCGCCACTGCCGCTGCCTCGTTTGCGGGTTCGAGACCAATTAACAGAAGTGCGAGCCGGAGAACTGCGCTTCACGACCGATGAAACGGCCGCTTTCCTCAATCAGGTGATGGGGTTGAACCTGACCACGACCGACATTATGGCCCTGGAACGGCGCACGGAAGGCTGGGTAGCCGGCCTGCAGTTGGCGGCCCTGTCTATGCGTGACCGGGATGATATCACCAGTTTTATTGCAGCTTTTACCGGCAGCAACCGCTACGTGTTAGACTACCTGATGGAAGAAGTGTTTCACCGTCAGCCAGTGGACATCCAGCATTTCTTGTTGCAGACGTCCATTCTGAACCGTATGACCGGGGCGCTGTGTGACGCTGTCGCCGGCCGCGAAAACAGCCGGGTGGTGCTGGATTGGCTGGAACAAGCTAACCTGTTTGTGATTCCGCTCGACCAAGACCGGCGTTGGTATCGGTATCACCGGCTGTTTGGTGAATTTCTGCGCAGCCGGTTGCGCTACACCTCACCTTCCTCTCTGCCGGATACCCTCAGCGGAGGAGTGACTGAGTTGCACCGTCGCGCAGCAGAGTGGTACCGGGCGCAGGGATTGGCGGAAGAAGCCATTGATCACCTGCTGCAGGCAGGTACATTCGAGCTTGCGGCCGAGCTGATAGAACAACAGGGCCGGCGCATTATGACCCAGGGGGAAGCTGGTGCCCTTCTGCGCTGGCTGGGGGCGTTGCCGCAGGCGGTCGTTGAGGCGCGTCCGCGGTTGTGTCTCATCTATGGTTGGGCATTGGTCATCGCCGGTCAACTGGATGCCGCCGAACCGTGGGTGCAGGAGACGTTGCGTTTGGCGGCACCCGAAGACCGTGCTTTGAGAGGCGAAGCGATCGGCGTGCGGATGTTGGTGGCTTCGGTCACCGGCCAGGTGTTGCTGACCATCGATCTGGCTCGCGAGGCATTCGACTTGCTGCCTGAAGACGACCTGTTTATGCGTGGGTTGGTGGCGCATAACCTGGGCCGGGCCTACCACATTCGCGGTGACATAGAGGCCGCCGGCCGGGCGTACGAGCAGGCCAGGTCGATGGGCTTGGCTGGCGGCAACTTGGTGGTCAGCCTGATGTCTTTCGTCCAATTGGGCGGCATAAAAGAACTGCAGGGAAAGTTGGGCGAGGCAGTGGCGCTTTTTGAGGAAGCGGTGACGCTGTCCTCAAGTGGAGATGCGCAAGCCACGGTAGCCGGTGTGGTTTACCTCGGCCTTGGGCGCCTGCTATATGAATTGAACGAATTGGACCGCGCGGCCAATACTCTGTTGACCAGTATTGAGTGGGGCCGGCAATCGGCCAGTGCCGATGTCTTGGCAACCAGTTTGATATTTCTGGCCGAAGTGCGGTTGGCGCAAGGCGATATTGCAGGAGCGGTTGGTTTGGCCGGTCAAGCGGAGGAGGCCTTGCAGGGGTCTTTTATATC
>CAZHBM010000510.1:0-2333 GCA_964529945.1 uncultured Anaerolineales bacterium
CACTGGCTCGCCGTCGAGCAGCACGGTGCAGCTGCCGCAGCCGCCCTGACGGCAACCAGACTTGGTGGCCATACGATCCAACTGTTCGCGCAGGACCGTCTGCAGGGTGGTCAACGGCTTTGCGATTACTTCGATATCACGACCGTTCAGGTTGAAACTGACAATTTTGGAAGCCATGTCGATATCTCCTTAAGCGACCATCGCCAAGACACGGCGAACGGTTACGCCAACCATTTCGCGCCGGTACCATTCTGTGGCAATGGCATCGGTGAAGGGTTCGCTTTCAGCGGCGGCGGCAGCGGCGGCGGCTTCGATGGTGGCCTCGTTCAGGCGAGAGCCGATCAGCTTGTCCTCGGCCTGTTTGGCACGGATAGGATGCGGCCCGGCGGCATTCAATGCGACGCGGGCGTCCTGAATCTTATCACCGTCGAACATCAAGTTGACGGTGACAGAGACGACTGACGGGGTATTGGCCTTCTTACGCCCCAACTTGAGATAGGCTACTTTGCCGGTCGGGACGGGTACCTGGACCTCGGTTACCAGCTCACCCGGCTCACGCACTGTACTCAGGAAACCGGTGAAGAACTCGGCGATCGGCACGCGGCGCTCACCGGCGGGACCGGCCAGCTTGACCTGCGAGTCGAGCGCTACCAGGGCCCCGGCCAGGTCGCCAGCAGGCGGCGGAGCAAACAGGTTGCCGCCGACGGTGCCCATGTTGCGTATTTGCCAACCGCCTATCTGGTGGGCGACTTCCTGCAAGACGGGGATGGCCTCCAGCTCTAAAACCCTGGAAATCGTCGCCGTCGCACCGATGCGTACCGTCCCGTTGGCCCGTTCGACTTTGTCCAGCCCCGCCCGGCGCAAGCCCATTACCATCTCGGGCATCGATGTGCCGTCGTTGATGAGAGGCATGACCAGAGTGCCGCCGGCCATTACGAGCAGGGAGGGGCCGTGCTCTGCCAGCAGGCTGATTGCCTCGTCAAGCGATTCGGGCAAGAAATATTGTTGTGTAGCCAAATTAGCACCTCCTTGAATCTAGTCGAGAAGCGCGAAAAAGCGCGCTGGTGAGCCTTCGGCGCCTCTCATTTTCACGAATGGGGCAAAGAACTGAAAACGACGATCGGTGGGAAGTTGTGATAGGTAGCCCATCTGCTGCATCAAGATGGCGCCGTTCTCGAGTATGATCTTATGAATAATAAACTCCTCGGACGTGAACTCCGGCAGGCGAGCGCAATATTCGCTGAAGCAATCGAAACCAATCGCCTTGGCCCCCTTGTCGACGAGCCATTGCGCGGCTTCCGGCTGGCAATAGGGCGACTCGAGGTAGTAGGTGGGAAAATCGCCCCAATGTTTTTCAGCCCAGTCGGTGCGTACCAACACAATGTCACCTTTGCGAATCTCGGGTGCGTGTGCCTCCAAATCGGCCACAGAAATGCCGTGGCTGGGGCCAATGAAGCTCAGGTCGACGACCAACGCTTCACCACACACGCGATCCAGCGAGACGTCGGCGGCAGTCTCGCCGTCTTCCTGCACGTGTCTGGTGAAGTCCACGTGAGAGCCGGTATGCAAGACCATTTCTACCTTGCTGGCCTGCCAGAAACCCGGGCCGCGGTGACTACTGGTCAGCTTGAGTTGTACGTTGACCGATGGCGGACTGAGGGTGTCGGGACCGATTGTCACGGTCAGATCTACTATACGCATAGTGTCTCTACTCCGTATCTTTCTTCAGTTCTCGATTGAGCTTGGAGAGGCTTTGATCGATCAAAGCCTGGGCCACGCCTTCAATGAAGCGCGATTTGAGCCGTGCCAGCGGCCCGGAAATGATCGCATCGGCCTGATATTCGACAAGCGTCTTGCCGGGTTCCACCTCCTTCAGGACAAAAGATGCCGTGCCGCTGATGGTGCCGCTGTTGCCATCAACGTAACCATCAAAGGTACAGTGCGTTGGCTCTTCATAATCGGCCAGTTTTATCGTTGTCTCATACCGGCCGACGATCGCCGGCAATCCAATGTTGATCACCGACTTGTATTCATTCGGGCTGGTTTGCTGTACACTCTGAGCGCCGGGGATGAGGCGCATCAACAGGTCGGGGTTAAATATATGCGGCCAGATTTGGCCCGGTGTGGCATTTAACGTGTAATTGCCGGCAATGTGCATGAGATACGTCCTCGTATGCTACTCGATTAAGCCGGGCGGTCATCTGGACCTGCCCAAGGTTACGGCGTTTCCGGGTCGTCACCCAAACCGGCGGTCGTCTCTCTCAAGCGCTCCTGTACCCTGGACAGGTGGCGGAGCATGGCCTGGCGGGCGGCCTCCGGGTCGTGGTCGGCGA
>CAZHBM010000511.1:0-2326 GCA_964529945.1 uncultured Anaerolineales bacterium
ACCAGGTTGCGGCGGGCCAGGTGCTGTTGCGTCTGCAATCGGCCGGGCAGAAAGCGGCGGTGGCGCAGGCAGAGGCTCGGTTGCGGCAGGCGCAGGCGCAGTTGGATGAGTTGAAGGCCGGCCCGAGACCACAAGAGGTTCTCCTGGCCAAAACGGCGGTCGAGACTGCCCAGGCGGGACTGGAACAGTTGAAGACCGAGGTGGACCCGAAAGAGATTGGGGCGGCCGAAGCCGAGTTGACGGCGGCTCAGGCGGCGCTGCAGAAGGTCTTGGCCGGGCCGGACGAGGATGAGGTCACCATCGCCGCTGCCGACTTCCGCGAGGCCGAAGTGGTTTTGCAGCAGGCGCAATGGGCGTATGACCAGGTGGCTTACGGGGCCGACGTGGCTGCCTCACCGGAGGCTGCAGCCCTGGAGCAGGCCACTCTGGACTACGAGGCTGCGTTGGCGACTTATCACCTGGCGGTGCGCGGGCCGCGCGAGCAAGAGGTGACTTCCGCTCGTGCGCAACTTGCCCGGGCAGAGTCCAACCTGGCGCTACTCAAACGCGGAGCACAGGCAGCCAGAGTGGCGGCCGCAGAGACCGAGATCAAGCGTGCTCAGGCACAACTGGCGCTGGTTGAAGCCGGCGCACGACCGGAGACAATTGCGGCTGCGGAAGCGGAGGTGGCTGCCGCTGAAGCCGACCTGTCGGCCGCACGCAACAATCTGTCGCAGACTGAATTGAGGGCACCGTTTGCCGGCACCGTGGCTTCATTGGATACCCGCGTCGGTGAAGCGCTATTGTCTGGCGCTGTGGTGGTGCAGTTGGCCGATCTGTCCGCCTGGCAGTTGGAGACCGACGATCTGACCGAACTGAACGTGGTGGTGGTTAGGCCGGGAGCGCGGGCCCGAATTACGGTGGATGCCATTCCTGGGCTGGAGATGGCAGGTCAGGTTGTCAGTGTCAAGGCCGTCGGCGAAGACCGGCACGGCGATATGACATATACCGTGGTGGTGCATCCGGAACAGAATGACGCGCGCCTACGGTGGAATATGACAGCAGCTGTGTTCATAGAAGCCGCCTCCGGCCCGGCGGAGACGGCACGTTTCTCGAGCAATTAGCCGAGCGGAGAAGGAGAAGCAAATGAACGGCACAAGATGGGCGCCGGGACGGTGGTCGGGTGGCATCGGACGTGGGCTGTTGTTGGGATTACTTGTCCTGGTCGGGGCAATTTCGCCGACGACGGTCTGGGCGGACGCGGGCGGCACAATGGTCTACCAGACGGTCAGCGGAGGGCCAATCTATTTTGTGGCCCTGCCCGACGGCCAGCCACGCTACCTGACGGCAGGCATCGATCCGGCGCTGTCTCCCGATGGGCAATGGGTAGCTTTCACTCGTTGGGATGGTTCCCAGCCGGGCGCAGACGGTGGCTTGTGGGTAATCGCTTCGGACGGTAGCGGAGAGCGCCAGATTGTGGGCGGCTTGCACCAGCCAAAATCACCTGCCTGGTCACCGGACGGAGAGTGGTTGATTGTCGCTGTGCAACAGGGTGGGCGCCTGCAACCGGAATACAAGTGCAGCCACGTTTTGCCCGACGAACCGTTGCAGGCAGACCCCGATGGCGACTACTTCCGTGTGGTGACCGATGTGGATGAAGACGGCGTTGACGTTCGCTATTGTTACACATTGTTGCCCCATCCGTTTTGGGGACTGAAAACTGTAAATGTGGCTGATGGCACCCTTCAGGGCCTTCCGCACGACCTTTTCAGTTACGCGCCGGCCTGGGACCCGGTCAATGACTGGCACCTGCTGTACGGCGGGGAGCGCGGATTGGTGAGCATCGACCTCAACCTGGGCACCGACTGGATCACAACTGAGGATGGTCACGATCATACACCTGCCTTTTCGCCCGACGGCAGCCGGATAGTCGTCAGCTATTGGCAACACGACCATTGGGAAATCCACCTTCTAAACGCCGACGGCAGCGGCCGGATACGATTGACGGATACACCCCTGCGGGCCATTGTCGAGCAGCACATCCAGGGCCGGCAGGTCACCGCCTGGAACAATGCGGCGCCGGTGTGGTCGCCCGATGGGACGCAGATTGCCTTTCTAAGCGACCGGAACGGCGCCTGGCAAGTCTGGGTGATGGACAGCGACGGTCAGAATCAGCGCTTGCTGCTACCCGGCGTGCAACTGGCGTACCAAGGGATGGATGAGAGGATGCTCTCCTGGCGGTAACCCGAAACACAACACCTGGCCAAAAAAGAGGAGAACGACCTTCTCCTCTTTTTTTGTCGCCACCCCTATCGCTGAACACTTGCCCCTACAGGCGGTCTGCTCG
>CAZHBM010000512.1:0-2323 GCA_964529945.1 uncultured Anaerolineales bacterium
TGGACGGTCGGCAAAACGTTCGACACCTTTGCGCCCATGGGGCCGGCCCTGGTGACGGTGGACGAAATACCTGATCCGCAGACGCTGGACATCCAACTGCGGCTCAACGGCCAGGTAATGCAAAGGTCCAACACGTGCAATCTGATCTTCCCTATCCCTTACCTGGTCGAGTATCTGAGCCAGGTGATGACATTGGAGCCGGGTGATGTCATCTCCACCGGAACGCCGTCGGGCGTCGGGTTCGCCCGCAAACCCCCCATCTACCTGAAACCGGGAGACAGCGTGGAGGTGGATATCGAGAAAATAGGCACGCTTTCCAATCCGGTCGTGGCCGAAAAAACGGCCTGATTGAGTATGGCAAACTTCCCCTGCGGGGGACAAGCAGTGACACGCACCAAATGTCCAAGGTACCGACAAGCTCACCCGCCGAGACCGATCATAGAAAGGCACGTTCGTCTCGGCGGGTATGCTGTCGCCCGGCCAGAGGAATCGCACGGAGTGTTATATGTTTGAGTCGATTGATAGTGTCCAAGCCGATTTGTTAACTCAAAAATACCTGGCCGACAGGGCGCTGAGTACAGTCATCTTCCTGGCAACCAAACTGGGCAAGCCGTTGTTCTTGGAGGGCGAAGCCGGTGTGGGCAAGACCGAAGTAGCCAAGGTACTGGCGCAACTGCTGCGCACGCGCCTCATCCGCCTGCAGTGTTACGAAGGATTGGACGTCCACAATGCTGTCTACGAGTGGGCCTATGCCCGCCAGATCCTGCACCTGCGCATCTTGCAGACGACCGGCGCGATCCGGGAAGAGATGGAGAAAGACCTGTATGGCCCTGAATTTCTTCTCTCGCGCCCTCTCCTACAGGCCATCGAACACAATGAGGACCAGGTGCCGGTCCTGCTCATCGACGAGATCGACCGCGCCGACGAGGAGTTTGAAAGCTATTTGTTGGAATTACTGTCCGATTTTCAGATTACGATCCCTGAGATTGGAGTCATCCGGGCTGCCAAGCCGCCGGTCGTGGTCATCACCTCAAACCGTACGCGCGAGGTGCACGACGCCCTCAAACGAAGATGCCTTTACCATTGGATCGACTACCCCAGTTTTGACAACGAATACGAGATTGTCAGACTCAAGGTTCCCGGCATATCCGACCGCCTCGCCTACCAGTTGACGGCCGCCGTCCAGGAACTGCGCCAGGCCGAGCTGTTCAAGCCGCCCGGGGTGGCCGAAACCCTTGATTGGGCGACGGCTCTGGTCACCATGGGTCAAACCGAACTGGATGAGGCTGTAATCAATCAAACCCTGGGCGTGCTGCTAAAATACCAGGAAGACGTCCAATGCGTTCGCGATAGCCTGGTATCCGATTTGGTGAAGTAGTTTTATGTCTACTGAAGGCGTGCTCAGCCCCGGACACCCGCTATTGGCCAACCTGGTCCATTTCGGGCGGCTGTTGCGGGAACTGGGCTTCCGGGTCAATGCCAGCCAGATGAGTGACCTGGCCCAGAGTCTGGCCTTCATCGACATCACCCGCCGCGACGATTTTTTCTACACCTGCCGCACCTTCCTGACACGCAACCACGATGACATGGAATTGTTTGAGCGCACCTTCGACCTGTTCTGGGCCGGAAAGCAGCAGTGGCTGGTGGAGTTCGCTGCCGCCCGCCACAGCGCCTCGACATCGCGCCCATCGGAAGTTAAGGGCGACCAGGACAACGAGGCCCGCCTGGGCTTCCCGGAAGAGGCCCAACCCGAGCCGGAAGAACAAACGCCCGATCTGGATACCGGCATCCAGGCGACCTACAGCTATTGCGAGACCTTGCGTCACCGCGATTTCGCCTCGCTGACCGATGAAGAGCTGGAGGTTGCCCGGCGCTACATCGACAGCCTTACCTGGCGGTTGGAGGAAAGGCGCACGCGGCGTCTGGCCGCAGCCTACAAGCGCACCAGTCATCTCGACTTCTCCAATACCATTCGCCACAGTATGCGCCACGAGGCGGAGGTGGTCCGGCTCTACTGGCAGCGCCACAAACTGAAGCCGCGCCCCCTGGTCGTCATCTGCGACGTCAGCGGCTCGATGGAACGCTATTCGCGCGTGTTCCTGCACTTCATGTACGCACTGCACCAGAGCTGGCAACAGGTGGAAGCCTTTGTTTTCGGCACGCGCCTGACGCAGGTCACCGCCGCGCTGCGGCACAAAGATGTGGATGACGTGGTCAACCAGCTTTCCGACACTGTGTTCGACTGGGCCGGCGGCACGCGCATCGGCGAGTCGTTGCGGACGTTCAATTACCGTTACAGCCGGCGCGTCCTGAGGCGTGGGGC
>CAZHBM010000513.1:0-2278 GCA_964529945.1 uncultured Anaerolineales bacterium
AGAGCCGTTTACCTACTGCCGCGTTTACACCGATGACTTCAAAGGCCCCCTGTTTGCCTATGTCGGCGAAGGAGAGCTGACCGACGATCCGCACAATACCTTTGGCGGAGTCGGCGTGGTTCGTATTCCCAAACTCCAATCGCTGCTGCAGTTCATTTGCGAAAATGGCTTCGAGCATCATACTGCTATCAATCTGTCCCAAACGGCCGATGCGGTCTACGAGGCGTTGAGCAAATATCTGGAATGGGACGTCTACTATCACAACTCACCGTGCTGCTAGTGGCGACGGGCCGAGAAAACCAGAGAGCGTCAGGTTGCAGTGACCAGCCCGACCCTGTGGCAATGACATAAACGGAAATGCGTACACAGGTGGGGCCGGCAATGTCCCACCTGTGTTGCTGTTGGAGGAGTCCACACTTGGCCTGATCTTGCGTGCTGATGGCCGGCCGTTGTCTGTAATCTGCCATATGTGTTGAGGAGAAAAATATGAGCCAGAAGAAATATGCTGTGGGCGTTGACTTTGGTACCGAATCGGGCCGGGCTGTGGTGGTGGATGTGGCACAGGGGCGGGAAGTGGCAGCCGCCGTGCATCCATACGCCAATGGAGTCATCGATGAATACCTGCCGGGAACGTCCATCCGCCTGCAGCCGGATTGGGCACTTCAGGATCCGAATGATTATCTGGCGGTGTTCAAGAATGCCGTCCCGGCGGCCTTGCAGGCCGGCGGGGTAGACCCGGCTGACGTGATCGGCGTGGGCATCGACTTCACTGCCTGTACCATGTTGCCCACCAAGGCGGACGGAACGCCGCTTTGTTTTTTGCCCGAGTGGCGTGATGAACCTCATGCCTGGGTAAAGCTATGGAAACATCACGCTGCTCAGCCCGAAGCCAACCGACTGAACGAAATTGCTCGTGAGCTGGGTTACCAATTCTTGGAGCGCTATGGCGGCAAGATTAGCTCAGAGTGGTTCTTCCCTAAGGCGTGGCAGATTTTGGACGAAGCACCGGCCGTCTATCAGGCGGCTGATCGTCTGATAGAAGCTGCCGATTGGGTTGTCTGGCAGTTGACGGGTGTCGAAAAACGTAACGCCTGCACCGCCGGCTACAAGGCCATCTGGTCCAAACGCGAGGGGTTCCCTCCCGATGAGTTCTTCAAGGCACTGAATCCGGCCATGACGCACATCGTGGACGAAAAGATGTCACGCGACATCTACGCGTTGGGGGCCAGAGCCGGCGGTCTGACGCCCCAGGCGGCGGGCTGGACCGGGCTTAAGCCGGGCACGGCAGTGGCCGTGGCCAACGTGGATGCCCACGTCGCGGTACCGGCGGCGACGGTGACCGAACCGGGGCGAATGGTGATCATCATGGGTACGTCCAACTGTCACATGGTGTTGGGGACGGAGGAACGTATTGTGCCCGGCATGTGCGGTTATGTGGAAGACGGCATCATACCCGGGTTCTTTGGTTACGAGGCCGGCCAATCGTGCGTGGGCGACCATTTCGCCTGGTTTGTGGAAAACTGTGTCCCGGCCGCCTATGAAGAACAGGCCGAAGATCGGGGGATCGACGTACACCAGTTGCTGGAAGAAAAGGCGTCGGCCTTGAAACCAGGCGAGAGCGGTCTGGTGGCGCTTGACTGGTGGAATGGCAATCGCAGCGTGTTGGTGGACGTTGACCTGACCGGTTTGCTCTTGGGCGCCACGCTGGCAACCAAACCGGAGGAAATCTATCGCGCGCTGATTGAGGCGACGGCCTACGGCACGCGAATGATCATTGAGACCTTCGAGACTTTCGGCGTGCCGGTCAACGAGATTGTCGCTACCGGCGGTCTTCCCGACCGGAACAAACTGTTGATGCAGATTTATTCGGACGTTACCGGTCGACCGATCCACATTGCCGACACCAGCCAAGGCGGCGCCTTCGGTTCGGCGATGCACGGTGCAGTGGCCGCCGGCAAGGCAGCCGGCGGCTACGACAGTATCTTCGAAGCCAGCCGGCAGATGGCCCGCCTGCGGGCCGAGAAATATGAGCCGATTGAGGCCAACAAATTGATGTATGATCGTTTGTATGCCGAATATGCGATTCTGCACGACTATTTTGGTCGCGGTGCCAATGACGTGATGAAACGCCTAAAAAAAATTCGGGCCGAAGTAAGAACAAACCCATAATCAATAATAGAGGATTAGACAGATCTATGCTGAAGAAACTGCGCAAAGAGCTCCATTGGCTGCATCTCGAGCTGCCCAAGAACCACCTGGTGGCCTGGACCAGCGGCAA
>CAZHBM010000514.1:0-2265 GCA_964529945.1 uncultured Anaerolineales bacterium
GAGAACGACCTTCTCCTCTTTTTTGTCGCCACCCCTATCGCTGAACACTTGCCCCTACAGGCGGTCTGCTCGAGTGATCCACTCGGGCGGACCGTCTGAATCAATTGCGATTGAGGGTAATTCGTGATACCATTCAAACTGCCGATTGGTGATGGGTAACCAAGAATCCGGCCTCGAGTCGGCAGTCGTTGACGTGTGTCTGTATGAAGGCGCCGGCCTGATGCGTGACGCGTTGCTCTGCCTCGGCGAGAGGCATTAGGTGCCAGCCTGGTGGAGGGAATCGAGTTGGGGAGGTCGCCAATAGCCTCACGAGCAGTGGATTTGTGGAAGCGCTGGAAACAAGCTGCTCGTCGCCTCAAACAGGAATTGTATGTGCTTTATTTGGCCTATCGCGACCCGCGCACGCCCTGGTACGCCAAGGTGGCGGCTGTCTGCGTGGTCGGCTATGCTTTCAGTCCCATCGACTTGATTCCAGATCCAATCCCGGTTCTGGGTTACCTGGATGACTTGATCTTGCTGCCGTTAGGGATTGCTTTGGCCCTGCGTCTAATTCCAGCCCAGGTGATGGCCGATGCGCGCCAACAGGCGAAGCAAGCACAGGGTACAAACCACCCAAAAAATCGGATTGCCGGGGCCATAATTGTCGCGATATGGCTGGTTTTGGCGGCACTGGCGGTTTTTTGGTCACTTCGTTGGTTCCGAGGTGAGTAAGCTGCATGAAGGCTACATAGGGGAGAGAAGATGACTCATTCTGACCATCCTGACGAGCATAAATCCCGGAAATTACGTCCGCGGCGGTTATTGTTGTGGCTGGCTGCGGCTGTGTTGGGCGCCTGTATCCTGGTGACTGCCGGCTTGTGGTATTTCTCACATGTGCCAATACGGCTGCCGGAATACGTCAGCAGTTTCCGGCCGGAGTTGCACTTTCAGGACGTGGCTGCCCCGGGGTTTGACCAGCAAGGCCAGCAACGGCTGGCCGATTCGGCCTGGTCGATGCGCTATTTCCGGGCTGACGACAGCCCCATTGGCTACCTGTACGTGGGTACAGATAACGACATCGTCGGTCTGGCCGCTCAGGGGCTTCGCAAGGGAGGTATGGAAAAGGCCACGCGGCCGCCGCAGATTCGTCGCTACCGGCCTGATTTGGGCACTCAAGAATGGGAGACGGTGTTCGACTACGCCGATTATGAGGAGCCCCCCTATCGCAACCAGGGATTCCGGACGATGGCGGTTTATAAAGCCAAGGCGGATGGGCGCACTTACCTGTATGTCGGCACGATGGCCGATCACAACCCCACGGTGTGGCGTACTCCCAGCGGTGATCCCGGTTCCTGGGAGCAGGTATTTACCTTTCCCAACGACCCGGAGAGCAAGATTGGCTCGGTGCGCGGGATGGTAGCTCACGAGGACGGCTTGCTGTATATGTCGACTACCCGCTCGGGCGACATTCTGCCCGGTGGTTTGGGACAGATATGGGCTACTGATGGGCTGACCGTTACCCAGGTCATCAGCGATGGATTCGGTGACCAAGGCAACGTGGGCGTCACCAACCTGGCCAGCTTCAACGGCTGTCTGTATGCCGGTACGTACAATCCGTCGCATGGCTATGAGGTGTGGAAGCTGCGCTGCGTGGATGACCTGCAGGCGCCGCCGGTGCAGGTTGTGAGCGGTGGTGCTGGTGAGGCGCACGACGAGGCGGCGATGAGCCTGCACGTGTTCGACGACCACCTTTACGTCGGCAGCGGCATTCCGATGGGCTTCAACCCTTTCAGCGGGCATGGACCGCGTGGATGCAGCCTCGTTCGCATTGGCACGGCGGACAAGTGGGAATTACTGGTCGGCCCGGAGCGAAATCAGCCATTATCAGGTTATGGCCCGGGATTCGGCTGGCATCTGAATTCCTACTGCTGGTACATGCAAGACTACGAAGGCTACCTGTATTTGGGGACGTGGGACATGTCACGGACGATTGCCTACCTGGGGCAGGACGTCGACGCAGTCGCGCCGCCTTTCCGGCCGGTACTCAATCAGCTGGTGGCGCGTCCACAGGATTGGAGCTCACCGATGGGTGGCGATTTGTATCGCAGCCGGGACGGCGTGGAATGGGAACCGGTGTTTCTGAACGGTCTGGGTAATCCCGACAATCACGGCATTCGCACGCTGGAGCCGACCGACATGGGCATGTTCGTGGGTACTGAAAACCCGTTCACACGGCTGGAGGTGTGGCTGCTGCCGCCTTCGAACGCGAGTCCGTAGCACAGCCTG
>CAZHBM010000515.1:0-2263 GCA_964529945.1 uncultured Anaerolineales bacterium
GGCATTGTATGAACCGAACTAGACTCTGTTTCATTGTTTCGGTGCTGGTATTCCTGTCCCTCGCGGCTCACCAACTCTATCTGCCCGGTTTGCACTACGACGAGGCGGTTGAGGTGGTACCGGCCATGCAATTGCTTCTCGACCAGCCGGTGACTACCTTTCGCCAGAATGGTATCATTTTTGCGGGCCGGCTGTGGCCTTTGATGACCCAGGATTACATCGGGGCCATCAACACGTATCTGGCCATCCCTTTTTTCATGTTGTTGCGGATCAACACAATCAGCCTGCGCGTGATGTCGATAAGCATCGGCCTTGCGACCCTGGCGTTGACGTATGCCTTGGCGCGGCAATTGTTCGGCCGTTTTGGCACGTGCGGAGCGGTGCTTCTCCTGGCCGTCAGCCCGACGTTCGTGTTTTGGAGCCGGCAAGGCGTATTCGTGACGTCGGTGACGGCTCTGATCGGGCTGGGGGCGGCTTACTGCTGGCTGCGTTGGTGGCGAGGTGGACGTAGGCGTTGGGCTATCGTGGGCGGGCTGTTGTTTGGCTTGGGCGTGTACGCGAAGTTCCTTTTCGTCTGGCTTATTTTCGCCCTGGGAATGACGGCCGTACTGCTGATTGCCGGTCAGTGGAAAAGACGCGGGCAGGGCCGCTTTTCCGGTGTCACTCAATTGCTGCACGAAAAAAGCGTCGACGGCAGGCTAATCGTTATGTGCCTGGCTGCCTTTGCGCTCGGAATGGCTCCTCTGCTCGTTTACAATCTTCAAACAGGCGGCACATTTCTGAGTGTCGGAACCAACCTGACCGTTTCTTACTATGGCACCGATAACCTTGCATTCCTACCTAATCTGATCGAGCGCTTTCGGCAGCTGGGTGTTGTGCTGGCCGGCGACCATTTGTGGTATCTGGGGCGTGTTTTTGCCAATCCACTGTCTGTCGCCTTGTTTGTTGGCGGAGCCGGGGCAACCATAACATTTTGGGCCTTAGGGATCAACCGGCAAGGTGCCAGGCGGGCTCTGCTTCCCATACTGGTCGTCTTGTTGACCACGGCGGCCAGTTGCGCCACCGTTTCGGCTCTTTGGGTCACGCATTTTGCGCTTATCATTCCCTGGCTGGCTCTGTCCATTGCCGGGAGCGCCGACTTGCTGCTCCAACGGGTTCGACGGGAACAGCCGGGCGTAGGGAACAGGATTTGCGCTGCTCTGATAATTGGTGTCGTGCTCTTGTCAGTCGTTTGGGATTTGGCGAACAGCGTGCGCTATCACCAGGCGCTGACCGTCAGCGGCGGTCTTGGCGACCACTCAGACGCAGTCTACGATATGGGAGAGTGGCTGAAACAAAATGCTGCCTCCCGGCCGGTCGTTGCCATGGACTGGGGATTGACGTCGACGGCCAGTTTTCTGACCTTAGGCCAGGTGAACCCGGTAGAGGCGTTTGGCTACGACTGGGAAACGGATGAACACTTCACTTCCCGCTTGCAGCCTTTCGTGCAGGCCTCTGACAGCCTATATCTGTGGCGCGCGCCGGATGGCGTCATATTTGACCGTAGCCGGGAATTCAAGGCGCTTTACCGCCAATATGGCCTGCAGGAAGACATTGTGGAGGCATTCTACGATCGCAGCGGGCATCCGGTCTACGGCGTGACCCGATTGGTCGAGTCTGGAACGGCCAGCAACCCGCCGGTCGACACCGATTAGGCGCCAGACGGCAGCATGGGGAGTTCTGGCGGAAAACCAGGAGACAGTATGACGGATCCTACGTGGAAGAAATACCTGACGGACTACAACGAGGGACTGGGCGTCGTTTACGAACGGTTCGTCTTGAACGACTACCTGGAGAAGCTCAAGCAGCGCTTCAACATTCAGACCGTCCTGGAAGCACCTCTGTACGGCATGGCCGGTGTGTCGGGGATTAACGGCGTCCGCCTGGCACAGTTGGGATGCGACGTGACGCTGGTGGACTGGATAGAGGACCGGCTGGATGGGGTACGCAATATCTGGCGACAGTTGGACTTGCCGGCCACGTTCGTTCTCCACCAGGATTTTGGCGCACTGCCTTTTGCCGACAATACCTTTGACCTGGCCTGGGAATGGGCAGGCCTGTGGTATCTGCCCAATGCCGAGGCGCTGTTATCCGAGTTAGTGCGCGTCAGCCGAAAACTGGTGTTCGTGGCCATGCCGAACAGCATTCAAGTTGGTTACCTGCTACGCAAGTTCGTCATCGATCGCGACTTCTTTGAAACGGTGGATGAACGATGGGTGAATAT
>CAZHBM010000516.1:0-2229 GCA_964529945.1 uncultured Anaerolineales bacterium
GACGCACAGCGCTGCGCCGGCTGTGGTTACCGTGCAGCTTGCGACCAGTCTTTGATCTAGTCGGTCTCGCCGTTGTCCAGAGCCCGTAGGGGAGCAAATGACCTGCGGTGAATGGGGGAGGGACCAAAGTTCGCCAATTCCATCTGGTGCTGCAAGGTGCCATAGCCCTTATGGGCCGCGAAGTTGAATTGAGGGTAGCGCTCGGAATATTTGACCATCAGTCGATCACGAAAAACTTTGGCAATGATGGATGCCGATGCCACGGAGAGGTGCGTGCAGTCCGCTTTTTTCTCCGACAATTGAGGAATTTCGACGTCCGGCAATTGCAGGTGATCGATGACCAGGTAGTCGGGTGCCAACGCCAGATGGGCGATGGCCCGGGCCATTGCCAGCCGTGTGGCAGGCACCACACCGACACGATCCACCTCCTCAGGGCCGGCGTAGCCGATCCCCAGGTCGGAAGCCGACCGGCAGATAACGTCGTACAGAAGTTCGCGCTTGGCAGGCGGAACCTGCTTTGAATCGCGCACGCCGGCCAGCAGGTGAACCGTATGTGGACAGGTCAGCGGCAGTATTACGGCCGCCGCCACGACCGGTCCGGCCCATGCGCCACGTCCGACCTCGTCCAGGCCGGCGATAAAACGATAGCCCTGCTGGTGCAGGGCTAGTTCGGTTTCCAGATCTGGAATATCCATCTAACTACGGACGCCGATCAGATTCGGCGCTCCTTCAGACGAGCAGCCTTGCCACGACGTTCACGCAGGAAGTATATCTTCGACCGACGTACACGTCCGTGGGAGACAACTTCGATTTTCTCCACACGCGGGGAATGCAGTAGAAACGTTCGCTCCACCCCTACCCCATGCGACGCGATCCGGCGCACCGTAAATGATCGGGTGATGCCGGTTCCCTGTTTGCGGATCACGACGCCCTGAAACACCTGTAGCCGCTCACGGTCGCCTTCAACAATGCGCACGTGCACCTTCACCGAATCGCCGGGGGCTACTTCTGGAACTTCTTCCTTCATATTCTCGATAGAGCGGATCAACTCAGCTGCATTTGCCATTTCAATACACCCTTTAACACTTCAGGTTGCTTGCATCTTTCTTATCAGGTCACAAAAATCTATTATAGCACGGCCACCCTTAATCGGCAAATCTCCGGCGCATAGTTTGCCACGTCACGTCTCCTCGCCGGTTAAACCCTCGGCCTGTAATCTGATCAGGTAATCCCGATCGGCGGCTGTCAGGTCGGCGACGGCCAGCAGGTCGGGTCGTCGCCGGTAGGTGCGCAACAGCGCCTGTTCTCGCCGCCAGCGCTCGACTTGGGCGTGATGACCCGAACGCAAAATCTCGGGCACCTCGTAGCCGTGAAAACTGGACGGCCGGGTGTAATGAGGATACTCCAGCAAGCCGGTGGCGTGTGAATCGTCGGCGGTGGCTCCCGGGTCGCCCAACACACCGGGCAGCAGGCGGACGACTGCATCCACCAGTACCATGGCTGGAATCTCGCCGCCCGACAGCACATAATCACCGATTGATATCTCGTCAGTGGCCAAATGCCGGCGTACCCGTTCATCTACCCCCTCATAACGGCCACAAATCAACACCAATCGGCTAAGGTCTGCCAATTCGACCGCTACCCGCTGGTCGAACAAACGTCCCTGCGGTGTAAGCAGGACGATGGCCGGCCCATCAACCACCTCAGTCTGCGAGGGATCGTATCCCAATACGTGCTCGACCGCTCCCCAGATCGGTTCCGGTTTCATGATCATTCCGCCACCGCCGGCGTAGGGAATATCGTCGGTGACGTGGTGGCGGTCGAGCGCATAGTCACGGATATTGTGCAGATGAATATCGACCCGGCCGGCATCCTGCGCCCGCTTGACGATACTGGCATCAAAGACGCCGGCGAACATTTCTGGGAACAAGGTCAGAATATCGAAACGCATGTCACAATTCTAACACCCGACGACCGGTATGCCAAGATCGGCGCCATAGAAAAAAACGCCGCCAGGACAAGATCGATTAGCGGTTGGCAACAAACAAATGTGTCATTTTAGCGCCAGTTAACTTAAACTGTCTTTTGCCTTGAAAGTGGATAATATGGTATCATTAGTTTGTAGCAAGCTTCACAATGGACGATCATCAGACAACTATCTCCAGACTCATCACATCAAACCCGGCCGAGGCCAAGGAGGGCGAACCGCAATGGATGCCAGCAAAATCC
>CAZHBM010000517.1:0-2228 GCA_964529945.1 uncultured Anaerolineales bacterium
TGACGGACAAGGCTGTTTTTTTACCGCCAGGCAACGGTTTGATGTATTTGGCAAAACCTCGACGAAATATAGATCCAAATTGTGTTAACCTGCGTATCATTTAGTGAAGGCAGGCGAGATATTTGTGTTTGTGTCTGGCTGACGAGATTTTGGGTAGATTGAGAAGAATAGTTGGTAGAGAGAATTCCTTGTAGACTAGAAAAGGGAGAGATGGAAAATGTCTAGGTTAAGAAGCGTTTTTGGTGTACTGTTTGCATTGGCGCTGGTGTCGGTTATGGTACTGCCGGCCTCGGCGCAGATGATGACACCGGCGGTGACGGTCAGCGACCAGGCGATCGTCAACGGCCAGGTGACGGTCGATAAAGTGGTCAGTGACGGCCCGGGTTGGATTGTGATCCACGCCCAGGCGGACGGCAAGCCCGGCCCGATTTTGGGCTATAGCCAGGTGAGTGACGGCGAAAACGACAACGTAGCTGTCCAGATCGACGCGACACAGGCCACGCCGGTGCTGTACGCTATGCTGCATACGGACGCCGGCATCATCGGGACGTTCGAGTTCCCTAACGGCGCCGATACCCCGGTTTCGGTGGACGGCCAGGTGGTGACGCCTGCGTTCAACGTGACGGTTGGCGTGGGAGTGGCCGACCAGGAGATTATCGACGGCACGGTGACGGTGGCGCGGGTGTTTAGCCAGGGTCCGGGTTGGATCGTGATCCACGCCCAGGCGGACGGCAAGCCCGGCCCGATCCTGGGTTACAGCCCGGTGGTCAACGGTGAGAACAAAGACGTGGTGGTGCGTATCGACCAGAGCCAGGTGACCGACACCCTGTACGCCATGTTACACGTGGACGCCGGCATTGTGGGGACGTTCGAGTTCCCGAATGGGGCCGACGTGCCGGTGAAGGTGGGTGACACCATTATCACCCCCTCGTTCAGCGTAATGGGCGCTATGCCGCAATCGCTGCCGCAGACGGGCGCTGCTCCGGCGGCTTCGACGACAGTCCCATGGGCGATTCTCCTGCTGGCGACATTGGGAGTGATCGCATTGGCCGGCGGCTACCTGTTGGCGCCGGTGCGCATTAAAAACGACGATAGTGACAGATCGTAATTAGTTGCTCGTGTTTTTTCGATTAGCATGGGTTAGCCAATACCAGGTGAAGACCTGGCAATGCAGATAAGGAGACGTTTATGTGCCCAACACCCAACGTGGGTACCGTGGATCGTATTTTACGTATCGTCGCCGGCTTGAGTCTGATGGTGCTGGGCTGGATCATCATGGCCAACACCCTGGGGGTCATCCTGGGGATAGTGGGTCTGATCCTGCTGTTGACCGGGGCGGTGGGCCGGTGCGGGCTGTACATGCTGTTCGGGGTCAGTACGCGGCCCAGATCGTGAACTGGGCCTGAGTCGCCGGCGCAATAGTAGATCGTAAAAAGAGAAGGCTGCAAAACGGTGGGTACCACCGTTTTGCAGCCTGTTGTTTATTTGTGCGCCGGCCTTTGCAGCGGCGGGCGGTTGACGATGGCATCCCAGTGTTTCTGCACGAAGGCGCAACTGGGACTGGTGCCGCAACTGCGACACTTGAGATCATAGGTCGAGTTGATGGTGCCGCATTCGGAGCAGCGATAGAACTCGACCTGTTCGGCGTACCACTGCTCGTAGCCGGCCTCTTGGATGCGCGCCTGGGAGCGCCACAGCTCGAGCCGGTGGGGATGGGTGGCCTGGGCCTGGAACGCCTCCAGCTCGGGGCAGGGGTATTCGTCGCACTGCACGCAGAAGTCGATGCCTTTTTCGGCAGCGCAGGCCGACATCTTGCAGGTGGCGCAGAAGGGGAAGCGTTGCTCCGAGCGGCAGCCGTAGCAGCGGATTTTCTCGGGTAAGGTGCCGTAACGCTGGGCGAGAGCGGCCAGCCGGGGTGGGTCCTCGGTGCTGGCGATGTAGATGGCGCAGGCCTGGCAGAACAGGCCGCACACGGCGGCTAACTGTTTGTTGGGTGTAGGCATAAAGTTCCTCCGTGGATTTTTGAAGAGAAAAGATCTCTGTCGAACCGGGGTCATTCACCCTCCGGTCCTCAGGCGTCGACCACGACAGACTGCCGGTCAAATAAATGTCCCCGACGCACCCGGCTCACGATGGAGCAGGTGAGAGAAGAATAGTAGCCCAGAGCTATTCTTCCAGCAAGTCATCCGGCTCCATCTGCACGATGCGGTCCAGGCGAAAGGTGCGCA
>CAZHBM010000518.1:0-2225 GCA_964529945.1 uncultured Anaerolineales bacterium
CTTTTCTTTCAAAGATCTGGCCACCCCGTTACAGTGGGATTGAGAAAGTCGCGGGCTGGCACTGAACGCTTCAGGGTTGAGGACAAATCGGGCATTCGGCAGCCTGCCGCTCACGATATCCAGGGCGTTTTCATACGCCTGGCGGCAGACAGCAGACACGTTCTCCTCTACCCTGTTGCCGATGTGGGGCGTAAATACGGCATTGGGCAGCGCCAGGAGAGGTTTAGTACTACCTTGAGGTGGGTCGTCAGCGGCCACCCCGGCGATGACGCCTTCAAGAATCGCGTGGGCCAATGCCGTCTCGTCGACCAATTCCCAACGCGCAGTGTTGATCAGGTAGGCGGTCGGCTTCATCAACCCCAACTCGCGCCGGCCGATAATGCCCTGTGTCTCGGCACCCAACCTCAAGTGCAGACTGACGAAGTCGGCTTGTTGGAGCAGATCGTCAAGAGACACGATCCGAATGTTGTATTGCTCGCAGAACGCTTGATCGGGGTGGGTGTCGGCGGCTATGACGGTCACGTTAAACCCGGCGGCACGCCGGGCGACTTTCTGCCCCACGTTGCCCAATCCGACAATGCCCAACGTTCTACCCGATACCATGGCACCCATACCTCGGCTCGTGTCTCCCCTTTGCAGGCGGTGGTGGTGTTCCGGGATCTGGCGTGCGACCGATAACAGCAGCCCCCAGGTCAGGTCGGCCACAACTTCTGCCAGGCTTTCGAGAGGCGCGTAGGTCACCACGATGCCGTGCCGGGTTGCCGAAGCCACGTCAACCCGCTCATAGCCACTGGATGCGAGCGAGATCACCTTGAGTTGCCTGGCGGCCAACATTCCCTTCGTATCCAGCGTGATGGAACTCATTGTGGGACCAATCAAGGCGTCTACGCCTGGCAACAAATCAAACAATTCTCGTTCATTCGCCACGCCGCTGGCAGTGGTGGAGGAACCTGTCAGAACTTCCACGCCCTGCGCTTCCAGCCACGACCGGTGATCGGGCAGGGTGGCCAAACACGACGGGTTGACGATCAAGAAGCGATACTTCGTCATTCAGGCTGAAACTCCCAAGTTGTCGATGATAGCATCCGTCATTTCGATTGTGTTGAGATGGCCGCCGAGATCAATCGTCTTCTGTCCCCGTTCGAGGGCCAATTCCACCGCTTGTCTGATGTCAACTGCTTCCTGCGCACGTCCCAGCCACTCCAACATCATAGCAGCGCTCAGAACCGCGCCGATTGGGTTGGCAATACCTTTGCCGGCGATGTCTGGTGCCGAACCGTGGACGGGCTCAAACAGGGATGGGAAATCTCGGGTCGGGTTGATATTGCCGCTGGGCGCCAGCCCCAGCGAGCCGGTAATGCCCCCGGCCAGGTCCGACAGGATGTCGGCAAAAAGGTTCGAAGCCACCACCACGTCCAACTTGTGCGGCTGGCGCACGAAATTCATAGCCGCCGCATCGACGTGTTGCTTTTCAGTAGTCACGGATGGGTAATCTTTCCGCACTTCTTCCCATACCTCGTCCCAAAGGACAAACCCATATTTCATCGCGTTCGATTTGGTGACCAAGGTGAGGTGCCGGCGCCGGTCGATGGCCATATCAAAGGCAAAACGAATGATACGCTCCACGCCCTTGCGGGTGTGAATGGCTGTTTGGTTGGCCACCTCATCGTTAGTGCCGCGCTTGAACCTTCCTCCACAGTCGACATACTCACCCTCAGAGTTCTCCCGAACGACCACCAGGTCAATGTCCTCTGAGTCTGCAATCCGCAATGGGCAGGCGACGCCAGGGAACAAACGGGCCGGTCGAACGGCGGCGTATTGGTCGAAGGTCTGCCTGATCTTAATCAGTGGGGCTACCGTCAGGTGATCGGGGATACGGGCGGCATCCCCCAGCGCGCCCATCAGGATGGCATCGTAGCTCGCCAGGACTTCAAGGAAGTTTTCGGGTACGACGGATCCATACCTCTGCCAGTAATCGGCGCCCCACGGAATGTGGTCGAATGTGAGGGCGAACCCCTCATCGCCCGCTTGCGCCGATTCGGGGGTGGAGGATCGGGTCGGCTGTTGGCACCTTGCTTGAACGGCCTCCAGCACTTTGACCGCTCCCTCAATCACCTCGACTCCAATTCCATCACCGGGGTAAAGCGCGATTCTAAACGTCTTCATTGCCACAATCTTCTATCTCCTCATATCGCCGGCACAGGACTCAGCCTGAGAGAGCAGGC
>CAZHBM010000519.1:0-2214 GCA_964529945.1 uncultured Anaerolineales bacterium
GTGATTATTCTTAACACTTCAATTGTAAGCGATAGTATTAGCCACACGCAACCGACCACTAGTTGATTTTGGGCGAAATAAACCAATAGTGGAGTAATTAGATCTTTCGCCCTGGAGCAGCGGGACATCCAATAGCACACCAGTCCCAAAGCTATTATAATGGGCTGTGGAGCAGGTGTCCCAAAATCAGACATTCCGGTCCAGGTGAAGAGTCAACCTATCACCCACAGGGAGGCAATCGTGACCGACGATAACTCGCAGCTTCCAGGCGAACTCCGTTACAGTCGCGACCGGCGACTCTTCAGAGCAATTACCCTGGCCTCCGGTACCGGACTGACAATCGGCGCGTTGGTCGTTGCCCCAACGATCACTCCCTGGATGGGACAACGATCTCCTCTGGTCTACCTGCTCGCGGTCATCGCTTTTCTGCCGCTGGTACTCAGCCTGGCCGAATTGGCGGCCAAAACCAAACCCACCGTTTCAGGTCGCCTGTTTCACTTCGAAGACCACAACACGTTAACCTACGCCTTGGGCTGGACTACCCTCGGCGGCCTGGTCATCGTCGCCGCCCTGCTGGCCCGTGGTTGCGGCCTTTACCTGTCGTCGATGCTGCGCGACCTGTTTGACCTGAACCTGTCGCCGGTCTGGCTGGCCCTGTTCGTGGTCCTGGCGGTAACCGTGAACAGCATCCTGGGCACCCAGGAAAACCGTTGGGTGCACAGTGCCGCCATCCTGGCCGGCGGCGCCATGCTGCTTGTCCTTGCCGGCGCGACCATCGCCCAAACAGGCAGCCCACTGGGAGCACTGTCAGATTCCACCCTACACGGTGGCCCGATGAATCGCGCTCTGGCTGAGGCCGGCGCCGCCCTGTGGGGAATGATCTTGGTGCTTATCATCCGCGACGAGATGCGGCGCCCACGCGTCAATGCCCCGCGGGCTATCCTTATCACTTTGCCGATTGTCACGCTCCTGGGTGCGGTCGGCACCATCGTCGCACCCTACCTGCTGCGCGAGATTGTTCCCCAAAGCACAGCAGCGGTCGCCGGTGGCTCGACCTGGCCTACCAGCCAGGCTCTGCTCTGGGTATCCGGCATCGCGGCCGCCGCGTTGCTGGTAAGCCTCGACCGGGTGATCGTCGCTCTGGCCTACGTGGCTTCCGACATGTCCCGCCTGGGTTTTTTGCCGGCCGCCTGGCGGCGGCCACACCGGCTCTTCTACACACCGCATTGGTTATTGGCCGGATCCGGTATCGCCGTCGCAATTATGGCAGCCTCGGTCAGCCTGCCGGCCTTGATATCCGGCGCCGGGTTGACCATGTTGGTCGTCTCAATCGCACTCAACCTGCCGGGTGTCCTATTCCCCAAACAACAGACAGATGAAAAAGCACCGTTCGTTTTGCCCTTCGCGCCCTTGATTCCTGCCCTGGCCGTCGCCGTGGCGCTGTTTTTGATCTCCGCTTTCGATCTACCTATCATCCTGGCTGTCGCCGCCTGGTTGGCTGGCGGCAGCTTGAGTTATGCGGCCTACGGTCGTCGCGGTTCATCCATCGCTCGCCAGGGCGTCACCATCTTTCGCAGCGAAACAGCTCAACGCATTGAGACCGATTATCGCATTCTGGTCCCGCTGGCCAACCCCGACACCGCACCGTCCCTGCTCAAGCTGGCATCTCAACTGGCAGCGCCTCGTCACGGAGAGGTCATCGCCTTGCACGCAGTCGTCGTCCCCGAACAGACATCCCTGTCGTCCGGGCAACGCCTGGCGCGAGAGCGCTGGTCGGCGCTGGAAAAGGTGGTCTCCAAGGCTTCGGATGCTGATACGCCAATACACTCTATCGTACGTATTACGCATAGTCCGGTTCAAGGCATACTGGATACTGCCGAAGAAGAGAAGTGCGACCTGATCCTGATGGGTTGGCACGGAGAATCGGATGCGCGCACCCGCGACGTCGGCCCCGTAATTGACGACGTCGTCCGCCTGTCCGGTTGCGACGTTGCCGTGCTGCGCGGCCGGCTGCCCGAGCAAGCGGACACCGTCGTGGTGCCGACCGCCGGCGGCCCCCACGCCCCAGCCGCACTGCGCCTGGCCGTGGACCTGGCGGCCTCGCTGGGCGGCCAGGTCAAACTGGTAACACTGGTCATCGGGTCGATGACCGCCGAGAAACGCGAACAGGCACAAGGATACCTGGATGACACGATTTCCAAGGCCGACATCGAG
>CAZHBM010000520.1:0-2211 GCA_964529945.1 uncultured Anaerolineales bacterium
CAACCGGCGCTGACAAGAGGGGGACGGTCCAGCACAGGATGACGGTGAAATACAGGAGGTTCATAACGAAGGCAGCCGCCAACGTCAATCCCAACGAGACTGCCCAGACACCCAGGTAGCCCCAGATGTTCGGCTTCACCAGTTGCCAAAGGTACTTGATCTTGAACGCAGAGGAAACGTCGTCTGTAGCCACGTAATGGGCCACAGCCGCAGGCAATACGACGTAGGCCAGCAGAATACAGGCTATTCCGACCAGCATAATGGCAACGCCAAAAAACACGGCGGCTACAAAGCCCAAGGTGAGAAAAACACCTGGAACGGCGTTGTTCGTCTGGAAGACAGGCGCCGCCAGCAAGGGGAAAACGATTGTCGGGATCGTGTAAGTGGCCACACCGATCAGAATAATGACGGTGCCCGGCACCAAATAGGCGATTCCGATGATCGTGGCTTTGATCCCGTCGAGAAAGAGCTTTGACCAATCGTCCCAGGCAGGCAGACTCGGGGGGTCGCCTTTTATCGCTCCCCGCAAGACTTGAATCAGGTAACCGGTGACGAAGAAAAGAGGTATCAAGGGAATAAAGTATGCCGCAAAAATGAGAATCGAGCCGACAAGAAACTTGTTCGGCCAATCCGACTCATCGAATGGATATCGGAGCAACGTTTTGAATGAGTCGGCAAACGGGAAGGCAGTTGCCTTCGGGAAGTTTTTCATACGGACCTCCTATGTATGTTTGACGTGGTTAGCTCATAACATCAAGAATCGGACTGCTGAGGTTCGTCAAAAAGCTCCTGGTGGGCGCGAATATGTTGCGCTTTGGTTGTTCTGGCATACACGCGCGTCGTACTTGGATCTGCGTGGCCAAGCACGTCTTGGGTCAGTGCCAGGTCACCGGTATGCCCCAGAAAACGCGTGGCGAAATAGTGTCTGAATGAATGGGGAGTGAGGTTGAAGCGCTCCATAGCGCCTGATTTCCGGGCCAACCGGTTGACGATACGCTCAACCGACAGGGCGCTGAGAGGCAGGCGCCTGCGGTCGCCGGCACCACGATCGTGACGGCAGAAGACCGGCTTGTCGGCCAACGTGCCGGGCACGGAGCCGTCTTGCCGCGCCTCTAAATAGCTCATAATTTTCCCCCAAGACCGTTCGGAGAACCGGACAAATCGCGTTCGATCGCCTTTGCCACGCACCCAGGCGCCGTGGTCCGCATAGTCCAAATCTCCACGGTGCAGTTTGACCAGCTCGCCGACCCGCATTCCAGTACTGTAGAGCGCCAGAATGATGGCCTGATTGCGCAACCAGATTAAGTTTATACGTTGCCGGCGGCTTTCGTCAAGATTCTCACGTGCAAGCTCAACCGGACGCATGCTCACTGCGTCAATGACCGCCGAGATCACGTCGTCACCGGGCAACCGTTTGTCAATTGGTGCCGGCTTGAAACTCGTCTCCTTGCCCATTTCCTGGTTGAGTGCAGCGTAGTCGCTGTAGGACAGCGGAATGCGCCCCTCCAAGGCCAATTGGCGGTATAGGCCCGAGACGGCGCGCACGTAGAGTTGGCGGCTGCGCATCGACAGCGACCGTTCGGGAGCATCTTTGCCACGTCTGAAGCGCTGTTGTGCCAGCCAGGGGATAAAGTCCACGGCAACCGCTCGTGTCAGTCGATTGGGTGGATCCGTGACGTCAATGTCCCGCTCGGCCAGGTAACTGACGAAATGAGTCAGGCCGGTCCGATATGTACGGGCCGTGTGGGCGGAACGCGCTTCGCGCTGGTTCAGAAAACGGCGAATTTCGCTCCTAATTGTGGGTTCGCCCGCAGAGATAGCTTCTGGTTCGTGCATATATCTCATCTCCTCAGGAATAACTTTACATAATTCAGGAAAAACTCAGACTGCACAGGGTAGGGTATCGACAACGGCAAGTGAAATTGATGCGCTGATTCCCAAGTAACAACCGCCCAACTTTTCCTCCAAATCGACGTCTCGCCACACATTGTACTAATCGCGGGGACCGTAGCCCACCGGTCATTCCCGTCCAATGCACCAGACGAATCTTGATCGGACACATACTTTCGGAAAACGCCCCCAAGAGGGGCTCTGTGCCGGCACCTTGTTCGGCCTAAAGGGCGCCTACCAGCAGCCAATATCTGCTTGATATTATGGTATGGATAATATATCTTATACGTACCGTAAATATACCACACTCTTTCTACGATG
>CAZHBM010000521.1:0-2190 GCA_964529945.1 uncultured Anaerolineales bacterium
CGGATCGGCTACCGCCGATGGGTGATAGTCAACCCGCCTGGAGGTGGGATGTGCTGCCGACCGGCGTTACCACGCTGACCTTCCGGGTGGTTTCGGGTTTGAGTGGTAGTTGCAGCATGCCGCTGGACGGAACCAACGTGATGACCATTACCTACGACGATAATGATGGCTGCGCCGACACCGGGCCGTATGAGGTCCACGGGACTCGGGAAATTGCGGTTATCAGCCCCAGTCTCAGTCTCGCCAAGACACCGCTGAATCAAACGGTGGCGAGCCACGGCGTAGCTTCGTGGACGATTACGCTCTCTAACACGGGGCAAGCAGTCGCCGAGCACGTGGTCGTACGGGAATTGCTGGGAAGTGGTTTCGACGCGGCCGGATCGATACCCCCCGACGGCAACGTCTCAGGAAGCGGTCCTATCACGATCACCTGGAGTGATCTTACGTTGGATCCAGGAGAAACCTGGACGCGTTGGGTGACTGCCACCCTGGATGGGACGGGAGTCGACCAGCGGAATGTCGTCTACGCGCGAGGCGCCTGTGAAAGTGGTTGCACCTATGCCACCATCAGCGACACGGCCTACGCTTCGGCATTTCAGTTCGGCAAGGTGCCCAGCATACAGACCGATACCATCGGCTCACTGGTAGCCCATACGATTGCCATCAGTTACTACAAGGCGGTCGTCTACAGCGATGCCTTGGCCGTGGACGTGTTGCCATCCGGCCTGCAGTACGTTACCAGCACCCTGTGGTTGAACGGGAGCGGACCGGTGCCACAGGCGCCGGCGGTGACCTCCGGCAACGTCCTGACCTGGTCGCTTGGTAGTGGCATCGGCCCGCTGGAAGCGCAAATAATGGTTACCAGCGCAGTCCGCAACCTGCCGGCCAACCACAGCGGCGTTGTTTTGGTGAACCAGGCAATCGTCCTGTGGCAAGAATTGCAGGGGGATCGTTTTGTGCCCTATGAGCGGGCCGACGAAGCTATTGTGGACGTGGTCGAGCCGCTGTTGTCCATCCAGAAGGCCGTTCGCTCCTCGAGCGACAGTTTGACCGGCCTGGATGGTAGCGTTGCGCTTACCTACACGGTCCGCATCACCAACAGCGGTACCAGTCCGGCCCACGACGTGCTCGTCGTTGACCACCTGCCCGCGGGTATCGAAGTGAGTGCCCTCTTTGGCGGAGATGACCGGAGCCAACCTGCTCACGGGCCGGGAGTCCTGACCTGGACCGTCGCCACGATCAGCCAAACGCTGCCGGGAACCAACAACCCTTTGATTCTGACCTATACGGCCCGGTTGTCGGCTGCGGCGGCAAGCGCAAGCCTGGCTGTCTGGCTAACCAATAGCGTGACTGCCACCTATTCGAGCCTGCCCGGCTATCCGCCGCCGGGCGAAGAACGGGCCTATGGGCCGATTACCGATACGGTTCGCGTGAACACCGCTTCGGCCGATACGCGCAAATCTGTCCTGCCGGCCAGTAGCAGTAACAACAATCTGAAAGTAGGCGACGTAGTTACCTACGTGATTGTCAACGAGGTGCCGCCTGGTCTGGTTGCCTGGTGGCCGTATCAATACGATGCTTTACCGGCCGGGCTGCGCTACCTGACCGGCTCATTGCGTTTTGACAGCACGATGCCATTCGCCGGCTCGTCACCTTTGGCAACAGGAACCAATTTCGTCAGCGCGATTTCGCCGGCTTCGGACCGCGGCGTGTTGGGCACAAGCAGCAACGTCAATCCCAATGTGGGGCGGCTGTATAACAACGGCCAACGACAGGCGGTTGAATGGTGGTTGCAGCCTTTAGATAACCGGTCTTCGCCGTCTACCGGGCTGATGACAATTACGTTTCGGGCGCAACTGGTGGGTACACGTTTCGACACGGGCGCACCGTTATGGACGGCCGGCCAATTGGCCTCTACCGCGCTGCAAAATTCGCAGGCTTTGAATTGGGTCGATCAGGACGTAGGCACGTATACCAATACACTGCCGACCATCAACGATAGCGCCAACGTGACCTCTCGAGTTGGACAACCCCGGCTACAAATCCAAAAGACCGCCGAACCGTCTGGTGGTGGTTATGTCGCAGCCGGCCAGAGGATCACCTACAGCCTGGTAGTGACCAATGGCGGGCGGTCACCGGCTTTCGACATCGTTATTACAGATACTTTGCCTGGTGGGATTGTATTCCAAA
>CAZHBM010000522.1:0-2167 GCA_964529945.1 uncultured Anaerolineales bacterium
CAGAAAATCGACGTCCAAATCTTGAACGTCTACCGGCATGTGAGGCACGCTCTGGGCACCATCCATCAACCCAGTTGCACCTACCGCGTGCGCTCGGGCGGTCACCTCTTTGGCCGGCACAATCGTCCCCAGAACGTTGGACATTTGGGTAAAGGCGACCAGCTTGATACGCTCGTTGAGCAGGCGCTCGAAGGCCTGCATATCGAGGCAACCGGCCGGTGTCAAGGGCACATACTCCAGTTCGACGCCTTTTTCTTGAGCCAGTCTCTGCCAGGGGACCAGGTTGGCGTGATGTTCCATATGAGTCAGTAACACGCTGTCGCCGGCCTTGAGGTTCTCCCGCCCCCAGGTATACGCAACCAGGTTGATGCTCTCAGTCGCGTTGCGCGTGAATATTACTTCGCGCCAGCTAGCGGCGTTGATGAAGCGTGCCATCTTTTTGCGGGCCGCCTCGTAGGCCGCGGTTGCCTTCTCGCTTAATTGGTAAATGCCGCGATGGACGTTCGCATGTTGGTATCGATAGTAAGTGTCCATAGCGCGGATAACGGACAGTGGCTTCTGTGAACTGGCGGCGCTATCCAGGTAGACCAGAGGCTTACCGTTTACTTCTTGCTGCAATATTGGGAAATCCTTGCGGACTGCGTCAACGTCGAACATTTATTCAGGTTGCCTTTTGCTTGGGTTAGAGTCTCAAGATTTCGCCGCAAAGCCTCGATGCGATTATAGCCAAGGCTGATTCATTCGGCAAAAGCTGGACATTAGTCGGTCTTGATTTAGCCGCCAATCTTTTCGCCTATACGTGCAGCCAGTTTCTCGCGCACCCACTCGAACTCGAAGCGATCGAAGACGCTGGCGAAGAACCCTTCCGTGATTATCCGAATGGCGGTACGCCGAGGAATGCCGCGGCTTTCCAGGTAGAATATCTGATCCTCATCGGTGCGACTGACCGTGGCGCCGTGGGACGCACGCACGTCGTTAGCGTCTATCTCCAGGCCGGGAATGGTATCGATGCGGGCTGTGTCGCTTAACAATAGATTGTCATTCTTCAGATAGGAGTCCGTCTGTTGGGCGCCTGGTGCAATCTTGATCATGCCCTGAAGCACCGCTCGGGCGCTACCAGCGGCGGCCCCCTTGATTAATATGTCCCCGGTGGTGCCAACGCCGAAATGATGGGCGAGCGTGTCCAGGTCGAGGTGCTGGTGGTCGTCGAGGAAGTAAAGGCCATTGAAGCGTGTGCTCGAGCCGTTACCCGTCAGCAGGCTGTCGACGAATGTCTTGGTAAGGCGGCCGCCCAACTGGCCGGTATTCCAGACGACTTCGCTGTCCGGACGAAGAAGGGCGCGCCGGGTGTTCAGGTTGAAAACGTGTTCACCCCACATCTGCAGATCGGTGTAGGAGACGCGTGACGCTGCACCAGCAATGATCTCTACCACGCCGTTGCTCAGTGCTTGCGTTCCGCCCTCGAGTGAGAGAACTTCGTCTACCACCGCCACGCGGGCCAAGTCTTCCGTAATGACCAGGGAATGAGGAAAAAGCGCCGTGTCCTGTCCGGCCATTGCCGTCACAATATGGAATGGGTGCTCGACCTCTATCCCTTTGGGCACGTAGATGAACACACCCGCATTCCAGAAAGCGCCATGCTGAGCGGTAAACTTGCTATTGCCCGGCAAGACGCTGGCGGCCATAAAGTGTCGTTTCACCAGGTCGGGGTAATTACGAACCGCCGACACCAGGTCGCTGAAGATCACTCCTCGCTCCGCCAGTGTCTTGTCCATCTGGTAATCAACCACATGGTCATTAACCAAAATCAGCCGTCCGGCGGTCTTGCCGGCGGGTTCAATGGCATAGCCTGAGGCTTTCAGCGCCGACTGACCATCAACCGCTGGCAGGCGCAGCTTGTCCCACGCCACCTGGCGCAGGTCGGTCCGGCGCCAGTGCTCATCTTTGTAGGACGGCATTGGTAACTGTCCGTAAAGAGACCAGGCCAGAAGCCGCTTCTCCTTCATCCATTCCGGTTCCGCCATCCGGTCTGAAAGAGCAATGACTGCATCTCGCGACAATTGGCCGGCGGCAACGACCGGGTCGATTAAGTGTCTAGATTGTCTGGTCATTTTGTTGTCTCCCCTTAGCCTACCGAGCCTTCCATCTCCAGCTCAATCAAACGATT
>CAZHBM010000523.1:0-2123 GCA_964529945.1 uncultured Anaerolineales bacterium
CAGGCCATGGACCGCCGTAGCAGTCGAATACTGGCCGGTGGTCAGTCCGGTTTCGGCCCAGGCACTGCGCCCGGCGACGTCGATGTCCAGTCCGTGCATAGAGGAGAGATCGAGCAAGATGCCGCCCTCGGTGGTGCTGTGTCCGGCCACACTATGGCCGCCGCTGCGAATGGCCAACTCCAGTCCGCCGTCGCGTGCCAACGCAACCACGCGCGAAACGTCGGTGGCGTCGGCCGGGCGGACGATGAAAGCCGGACGCCTGTCGAATTCGCGGTAGCGGACGCTACGTGCCCGGTCATAATCGGCGTCGTCGGGCGCTATAACCTGGCCGTGGATGACGTTGCGCAGTTGCGCGATCGTCATCCCGACAGGCAGCGATTGTGGAACGGACCTGTCCAGACCTGGGCCGGCCGAGACTCTCTCGTTGAACTTCCCGTTCTTAGTCAACATCCCTTTGTATCCTTTCCACACAGTCTCAACTGGGTCAGCGGGAAGTCGTGGACTGCAATTCGTCGAATCTGCTGGCCTGTTTCAGCCTCACTCCGCCAGGGATCAAGGGACGGTACTCATTACGTTACCATAATCCTGTGCAACAGCTCGTCCAGGCGCTCATACGATTGGCGGGCGCCGTCTTCCAATCCCGCTTGAAGCTGCCCGTCACGGTCGGCAATGGACTGGAAGATCATATGTGCGGTCATTCTCGTCCTGTCGCCCGGCAAGACTTCGAATCGGGTTGTTTCGAGAACGGCATGTCCGTGTTCAGGCAATCCTTCAAACTCGAAAGTGCTGGTAATTCGCTCGGGCGCGACCACCTCGTGAAAGACGCCGCGAAATGCGTATTGCCGGCCGCTCGAGTCTTTATGAACGTAGCGCCAACGACCACCCTCGCGCGGTTCGAAGGTTTCGAGCTCCATGGCCAGATTTCGCGGCCCCATCCATTGTGGGTAGAGTTGCGGATCCACAAAGGCTCGAAAGACGAGTTCCCTGGGCGCATCGAACTCTCTGGTCAGAAACATTTCTTGCTTGCCCGGTTCGGCGACTATTTCGGTTTCGTTATGTCGGTCCATAACTCTTCTCCTTCGCGCTATATCGACTACTCAGAACGCACTGTCATATTCTCGAACATTAGCACAGGCCGGCGATTGCGTCTATGTATCCGGGATATATACAGGGATACGTTCAAAGATATATTCGCCTCACCACATCCTCATTTTGTGCGGAGAGGGCGAGCCTGCCCCACCAGCGGGATTTTCACCTCAGCCGGCCGCCGGCAACTGCCTGCCGCTGTGCCACCGGCTTGACAGTCGAAGGCCTTGACCGCACCATGCGTGGTGTCCCGGCGGCCGGCCCCCAGGCTTGAGCTCATTGAGCCGGCCGCGAATTGGAGACGGATAGTGGACCTCGAAGATCAGCTCATAACCCAGCCAGCCGGTCCATCCGGCCGTGCCTGGTGCCTGCCGGCAGCCGGCGGCCTGATGCTGGCCTGTTTCGTCGCCATGAGCCGGCTGGGCGACCTGCGGCAGCAGGTGGTGCCGTTTCTGGCCTTGTACGGGCTGGCGTTTGTTGCCTACTGGCTGGCGGTGGTCTGCGCCTTGCGGCCGGCCAAGCGAAAATGGCTGCCTCTGGTGGTTGGAATGGCGCTGTTGTTCCGACTGGCGCTGCTGTTTTCGACGCCACCCAGCCTGTCGGACGACGTTTACCGCTATATGTGGGACGGCCACCTGATGGCGCGCGGGGTCAGCCCGTACGCGCTGGCGGTCAGTGCGCCGGAATTGGACCGCCTGAACACCCCCTTTCGGGCCAGGGTGAACAACGCCGGGATGGCCTCACCCTACCTGCCGGTGGCGCAGGTTTATTTCGCCCTGGTGACGGTGTTGGCCCCTGGCAGCCCTCTGGCCTTTCAGGTGGCGGCGGTGATCTGCGACCTGGCGGCCGGTGGCCTGGTGTTGTTGTTGCTGCGGCGGCTGGGGTTGCCGCTCGTCTGGGGGTTGATTTACCTGTGGAACCCGCTGGTGATCGTCGAGTTTGCCGGCAGCGCCCACGTCGACGCATTGATGATCTGTCTGATGATGGCTTCCCTGTGGGCACTGCTGGCAGCCGGCTCGCGATGGCTGTCGGTGGTA
>CAZHBM010000524.1:0-2075 GCA_964529945.1 uncultured Anaerolineales bacterium
AAGGTTTTGGCGAAACGGACCACGCGGCCGGGCAAAATCCCCAGTCCCACGTGCCTGCCCATCTCTTCACTCTCCTCGAACAACAACTGCAGTCCGACACATATTCCAAGAAACTGGGTGCCCCTTTGGATGACGTGCCGCACGGCCTCGTCCAGGCCGAGCCGGTGCAGGTTGGCGATGCCGTCTCCAAAGGCAGCCACGCCCGGCAGCACAACCGCGCGCGCTGCGACGACCACGTCGGGCTGATCGGTGATCGTCACCGATGCGCCCACGTATTCCAGCCCTTTCTGCACGCTGCGCAGATTACCAATGCCTGCGTCGACAACGGCGATGCGCGACGCGATATCGTCCAATTCACACCCCTTCCGGCGGTCTAAACCTCGATGCTGTTCTTGGTACTCGGAACGGCGCCCCCCAGGCTGGGGTCCAGGCGGGTGGCCTGGTGCAAAGCGCGGGCCAGGGCTTTGAAGAGCGCTTCGGCCCGGTGGTGATCGTCCTGGCCGGCCAGCAGCCGGGCGTGAACGTTCATCCGCGCCTCCATCGCCAGTGACTCGAAGAAGTGAGCGATCAGGCTGGTACCCATCTGCCCGATACGCGGCCCGTCGAAACTGCCCTCAAAAACGCAGTATCCCCGCCCGCCGATGTCGACCGCCACCAAGGCCAACGCTTCATCCATCGGCACAACGGCGTGGCCCATGCGGGTAATGCCGGCCCGGTCGCCCAGTGCCTGACCAAACGCCCTCCCCAAAACAATGGCCACGTCTTCCACCGTATGGTGCTCGTCCACCTGCAGGTCACCTTTGGCCGAAACCGTCAGGTCGAAGCGCGCGTGCTTGGCCAAAGCCGTCAGCATGTGGTCGAGGAAACCGACCCCCGTCTGTGTTTTGGCTGCGCCGCTGCCGTCAAGGTCCAGTTCGACGACAATGTCCGTTTCGCCTGTTTTTCTGGTCACACTCGCTTGTCTGGGCATTAAATGTCTCCCTCAAGTTCGCGCAGAACGCGCAACAGCCGCCCGGTGTCTTCCGGGCGACCGGCGCTGAATCGAACACAGTCGGACAATCCGGCCGATTGATAGTGCCGTATCAGGATACCTTTGCGGGCCAGGGCCTGCTTGAGCGCCAGGGCATCGCGGCCCAAAACCCGGCACAAAACAAAATTGGCTCGGCTGGGATACGGCTGCAGGTATGAGATCTGGGACAACCCGTGTAACATTCGTTCCCTTTCCTGGACCAGCAAGGCCACGTTAGCCATCAAAGGCTTTATCTCCTGCAGCGATGCCATGCCGGCCACCTGCGCCGCCACGTTGACGTTATAGGGCTGCTTGATCTTCCACAGATGCGTGATCACCTGGCGCGGAAAGACCCCATATCCCAGGCGCAACCCGGCCAAACCGGCCCATTTGCTGAACGTGCGCAGCACAATCAGGTTTTCGGTCTCAGGCACCCAGTCCACTCGACTGGCGCCGCTGCCGGCAAACTCGACGTAGGCCTCGTCCAAAACGACGAAAACCGGTAGTTCGAGCAGCCGTTTCAACGTCTCCGCCGGCAGCAGCCCCCCATCCGGATTGTTGGGAGACGTCACGAACAGGAGTTTGGTCCGCTTCTCCGTTTTGACGGCCTTCTCAATGGCCTCGACGTCAATGGCGAAATCCGCGTCTCGAGGCACGCTCACCACCCGCGCCCCGTTGACGCCGGCATCGAAGGCATACATGCCGAAGGTCGGCGGGCAATTGATTATCACGTCTCCCGGATAAATGAACAGCCGCATTATCAGGTCGATCAACTCGTCGGCCCCGGACCCGGCCAGGATAAAATCGGGCGCGATACCCAGATAGCCGGACAGCGCGGCGCGCAGTTGACGCGATTCGGGGTCCGGGTAGACATGGCAATACTTCATCTGTGCCAGAGCTTCAAGCACGCCCGGCGCCGGCCCAAACGGGTTCTCGTTGGCGTCCAGCTTGACGATGTCTTCCACCGGCAAGCCCAATTGTTGGCTGAGGATTTCATAGGGCACAATCGGCACGTAGGCCGCCATATCGGCTATCTCAGAACGCATCATCGCCGCCAGGTTTATGG
>CAZHBM010000525.1:0-2070 GCA_964529945.1 uncultured Anaerolineales bacterium
TTCCGTTGCTTTCAAACGGCGAATTTGGAGCGGCGCGCGGTTACCACGAACGCAACGTCCGCCACTTGGTCGACTATGCCCGCCAGGGATACGCCATTGTAGGCACGTCGACCAGCTGTATACTCACCCTGAAGGAAGAGGCGCCGGAGTTGCTGGAGATGGATGACGACGACACGGCGTTGGTGGCGGCGCAGACGTACGATATCAACGAGTACCTGGTCCTATTGTTGGAGGCCGGCAAGCTCAATCGAGATTTGCGCCCATTGCCTATGCGGGTGGCCTACCATCCACCCTGCCAGTACCGGGCTCACCGGCTGGGGTTCCCGGCGGTTGAGATGATGCAATTGATACCGGACCTGGAAATCGAAGTCAGCAAAGCCTCCTGTTGCGGTGTGGGCGGTACCTATGGTTACAAGAGTGAGAAGCGGGCCATTTCCCTGGCCGTAGGCCGGCCCTTGTTTGACTTCGTGCGCGCAGTCGGCGGCCCGGTCGCCGTCTGCGACAGCGAGACCTGTCGCTGGCAGATCACCGGGGCGACGGGAGAGCCGGTAGTCCATCCGGTGGAGCTGTTGGCGGCGGCCTATGGCTACCCAGGAGAGGGGCCGGCGGCGCAACTTGACCTGGAAAAGGAGGCACAGCGTCAGCGATGAAGCGTCCCATTGAAGGTTTTGTGTTTGATTTGGATGGCACGGTCTATCTGGGCGCTTCCGCCCTGCCGGGCGCACCCGAAGCCATCGAAACCCTGCGCCGGCACAACAAACGGGTCCTGTTTGTCAGCAACAAGCCGTTGGAACCACGTTCGGCCTATGCGGCCAAGCTGACCCGCCTCGGCATTCCAACCCCGGCCGACGACGTCATTACCTCGGGCCTGGTCCTGGGTCACCACCTGGCAACCCATCACCCCGATTTGCGGTTGTACGTCATTGGCGAGGACAACCTGATCGCCGAGTTGCGCAGTCACGGCCTGACCGTTGTCGAGGACGATTTGAGCGAAGACCCCAAAGAGGTCATCCAGCCGGCCGGCATCGATGCCGTGGTGGTGGCGTTCGATCGGACCCTGGACTACCGCAAGCTGAACACTGCTTACCAGGCCTTGCGTGCTGGGGCGCACTTCTTCGCCACCAATGCGGACAAGGTCTGCCCCATGCCGGGCGGCGCCATCCCCGATGCGGGCGGCACGATCGCGGCGTTGGAGCACATGACCGGCCGTTCCTGTCAACTGGTGGCCGGCAAACCTTCACTGCTGATTACCCAACTGGCACTCGACAAGATGAGGCTGCCGCCCGAACAGTGTATTATGGTCGGTGACCGGCTGGAGACCGACATTTTTATGGGTCAACAGGCGGGGATGGCCACCGCGGTTGTGCTGACCGGTGTGTCCACCGCCGAGGATGTCGCCAGGATGGTTTCCCCGCCCGACCTGGTGGTCAAGGGTCTGAATGACCTGGTGACAAGGCTCGCCGGCCAGGATTGGTTACTCGACAGTCTCGGTCAACGGTAGCCCTCTGGTTTCCCGGCCCAGCGCAAGCACTGCAACGCCTCCGACAATGAAGGAAACGGCATATAAGGTCAGTGCCAGCAGAAGAGAGATCGGCAGCAGCAGGCCACCCAGGATCGGCGCGATGGCGCCGGCAATGCGGGTCATGCCGCTGGCGGCGCCCATACCGGTCGCCCGAATTTCGGTCGGGTAGAGTTCCGGTGTGTAGGCGTAGACCACCCCCCAGGCTCCCAATGTGAAGAAGGACATAAACGCCGCGGCGGCCACGATCCACGTCACGCCGGCTACAATGGCAAACAAATAGGTGAACAACCCACTCAGAACCATATACACGACCAGCGTTGGTTTGCGTCCCCAACGCTCCACCAGGAACGCGGCTGAAAAGTAACCGGGCAGTTGCGCCAGGGCCATAATGAATGTGTTTTGGTAGGTTCTGAGGAAGTCGAACCCGCGACTGACGAAAATGCGTGGCAGCCAGGTAAAAGTCCCGTAGTAGCCGATTGAAATCGTGAACCACACAATCCACAACATGATGGTCGTTACGTCGCCTATTGGCGACCAGGCGCCGCCCG
>CAZHBM010000526.1:0-2030 GCA_964529945.1 uncultured Anaerolineales bacterium
ATATAGGCCGGGTTCATGCCTGGTCCACCTGGAGGAGAGACGTAATGCCTATTTTGGAGGAAGCGGCGGACCTGGCTTTCGAGCGGCTGGGCGCCGGCGCCAAAACGCTGACCATTGAACGCCTGGTGGTAGGCATCTTCTTCACCGGCGTCAAGCTATCCAACGGGGCCGGCGGCGTGGCCTACACGCCCATCAAGGACATTCCACAAGCGGTCTGCTGCCCCAGCTCGGCCGGCACCACCTTCAACCCGTTGACTGTGGCCGGCAAACCGGTGAGCGAAATTCTGCCGGCCCTATCTTCCGACGAGCCCATCAAGACGGCGGTGGCCATCGCCACACTCAACGCCCTCAGCGCCGCCTGTTGGAACCAGGGACTGGCCGGCCCTTACCAAATCCACACTGGGGTTGACGCTCAGGATCGGGTGCAAATGCCGACCGGCACGACTGTGGCGGTGGTGGGTGCGCTGGTGCCTACCCTGCGTGCCCTCAAGCGACGTGGCGGCACGTGGTGGGTCATCGAGCAAGATCCGCGCACTTTGAAGGGCGAGGAATTGGACCACTACGTGCCTGCGGGCGAATCGGCGGACGTTCTCAGCCGGGCTGACGTGCTGGTCGTTACCGGCGTCACGCTCATCAATCATACGCTGGAAGGCATATTGGCGGCCGCCAAGCCGGGCGCCGAGATCGCCGTCTTGGGTCCCACCGCCAGCCTGCTGCCCGAGCCACTCTTTCAGCGCGGCGTGCGCGTGGCCGGTGGCGTCTGGGTGCGCCAGCCGGATCAGTTGCTGGACGTGTTGGCCGCCGGCGGGTCGGGCTACCACTTCTTCGACACCCTGGCCGACCGCATCACCCTTGAGCAGGATCTGACCGGCTGTTGAACTACCTCGGGCGGGATTGATTTCTTGTTTTGAAGCGGGACGCGTAGAGGTAAACTCAAGTCGTCTTCTTTGTCTGCTCTTCGGTCTCAGCGGTGAAAATAGATGTCTCAACTCCTGTCGGTCGGGGAACCGGCCACATGGGCAGAGCCGTCTTGCCCTGGAAAAGGCGCCGGTGACCGGGACCGGACGGCCCGAATGTTTCCACCCCACGGATTGTGGACGAAACAGGGGGATCGGGAGTATAATATAAGGGTCGGTCAAATAGACGAGGGGCCAGCACGAGTCCCTGCGGCCCGGTGCCGTGAATTGTCACGGTGCCGGGCTATTTTTTTTGTCCGGCCAACCTATGGTGTTCGGAGGCATCAAATAACGTAATGAACTATCTGCTTGCTATTGGGATTGTATTGGCAGCTTACTTGATCGGCTCGTTGCCGATTGGTTACGTGACGGGCAGGGTGGTGAACGGTAGGGACGTTCGCGATTATGGCAGTGGTCGGACAGGCGGGACCAATGTGTTACGTACGTTCGGACCGGCGGCGGCGGTGTTCACCCTGGTGGGTGACGTGGGCAAGAGTGTGGTAGCAATCGAATTGGCCCAGGCATTGGGTGCAACGCCTCTCGTGGTGGCACTGGCGGCGTTGGCGGTGGTGGTGGGACACAATTATCCTATCTTTCTGCGCTTTCACGGCGGTGCCGGTGTAGCGGTGAGCGTGGGTGCGATGCTGGCCATCTACCCGCCGGCCGGCCTGGGGTTGCTTCTGGTGGCCGGGCTGCTGGTAGCGCTGACACGGCACGTGTCGGTTGGTTCGCTGGCTTTCGTCAATTTGGCGCCGTTTGCGCTGTTGGCGGTCGTCCTGTCGGGTGAAGTGCCGGCGGCCACCTTGTTGTTTGCCGTCGGTGCGGCGGTGTTGGTTACCTGGGCGCATCGGCCCAATATTGCCCGCTTGATCGCCGGCAACGAGCGAAAGCTGGGCGAGAAGGGGAGCCTGATCGCCGGCGGCTGAGGTAGCGGCCCGCCGTAAATGGCGTTATTGGGTTGCCGGTTGAGATTGGACCGGCAATAAGATTGACATAGGTTTGGCATAGTGCTATCATAGCGGCGGCAGCGCACCCGCGAAGTGGCCGGCTGCCACAAAAAAGCCGTGCGTGGGC
>CAZHBM010000527.1:0-223 GCA_964529945.1 uncultured Anaerolineales bacterium
CAGGTTATGCGCGAACACGCCGACCAGCTACAGGCGCAGGTCAACCAGCTCTTGGTCGAAAACGCCCGACTTATGGAAGTCGAGCAGGAAAACCAACGCCTGCGCCAATTGCTCAACTTCACCCGCAACAACCTGCAATATGATTACCGGACGGCAGCGGTCGTCGGGCAAAAGATCGGCGAAGACACAAGGTGTCATGTTTGTCCCAACCACTGCTATCTTA
>CAZHBM010000527.1:233-2011 GCA_964529945.1 uncultured Anaerolineales bacterium
CACAAACAACCTGCTTTTCTCGATTTACATCGACGTCGGTGCGCGCCAGGGAATTGCCAAAGGGATGCCTGTCGTAACTGAGCGCGGGTTGGTGGGCCGCGTCATTGCTGTGGGCCCAACGGTGTCTGAGGTGCTCCTGATCATCGATCCCGGCAGTTCGGTCAACGGCATGGTGCAGACCTCACGTGCGACCGGCGTGGTACGCGGCAGCATCGAGGGTGGGCTGGTTATGGAAAGGATCCCCCAGGGCACGACTATCAGCCCTGGAGACATCGTGCTCACTTCCGGTCTTGGTGGCAATTTCCCTGACAAGTTAGTCATCGGCCAGGTGACCGAAGTCGAGCAGCGGGATCTGGACATGTTCCAGAGTGCGCGATTGCGCCCCACCGTGGACTTCGGCAAATTGGAGACCGTTCTGGTCATCGTCACATTTCAGCCGCTCAACTTCGACGAGCAGTTGCAGCCCCCCGGCGAGGAGCCCGCCAATTAGCAACTTCCTGACGTTTTTGGTATTGTTGGGACTTACCCTGATCCAATCTACCTGGGGCCAGGTTTTGAGTCCTTCCAGCGTGCACCCTGACCTGGTTCTGGTGGCGGTTGTAAGTTGGGCTATGCTACGTGGTCCGGGTGAGGGACTGTTGTGGGCAGTGATCGGCGGGTTGTGCCTGGACCTACTGTCATCCGGACCATACGGACTCACCGTCTTTCCACTGGCGGTGGCTGCCCTGGTTGCCAGCCTGGCCTACGGTCGGCGGTTGGGCGGCTACATCATCCTGCCCGTTTTGCTTGCCTTCCCGTTGAGCCTGGTCTTCTACTTGTTGGAGACGCCGCTGCTCCATTTTTTCGGGCAACCGATGGACTGGCAAACCGCCTTATTGCGCGTGGTGTTACCGGCTTCTCTGCTGAACGTGGTCGCTATTGCGGTACTTTTCCCACTCCTACGCCTTATTGATCGCGCTACCGGCAGAGAACAGATTAGTTGGTAGCTGATTAGCACATGACCCTCAAAGGCCTAATCCGGCCGGCAGCAACAGCCTCTCCGTCCGCCCCGATCACAGGTCCCTACGTGAAAACTGGCGCAAAGCCAGTCCAATTAGTACCAGAATGTAGAACATGGCGTAAACGACCATAGCTGGACTGGGCCGGCTGTACACGTTTGTAAGCGGCATCTCGAATTTTCGTACCAGTACGGGCTGCATCAAGTAAGAGGCCAAACGCCACATCGACTCGCTGGGCATCAGCAGACTGGCTACAATCCCAATCTGGACCGCCGTTTGGCTCTGCAGGGTAGCCCCCACCTGTTCCACCCAACCGCCGGCAAAACTGATGCCATATAGCATGAATGCCAGCACGCCGTTGGTTAGCGTCGAAAAATAGGTGCCGCCGACGAAAGTGATGCCAAAAACGATCAGACCTTCCAGCACCATCAGGCCAAAACCTGGCAGGACATTGGGAGGAAGATAGCCGGTCATCAGATACACTTCAAGGATCAAACCGCCGGCCATAAACAACAGGTAAACCACCAGCATTGCCGACAGGCCGAGCAGTTTGCCTATCAATATCTCCCAACGGTGGATCGGCTTGGTGGCAACGGTCTGAATCGCATGCGAGCTGATTTCACCCGAAATGGTGCCCACGCTGGTCAATACCGACATCATCACCACCAAAAAGTTGACGGCGAAAAGGCCCAGAATGAGGAATACCCCGCTGACTTCGGTGCGCAGAATCTTTACCACGGCCGGCCCGCGAGCCGCCAAGACGCTGTTTTGAGTGGTTTC
>CAZHBM010000528.1:0-1971 GCA_964529945.1 uncultured Anaerolineales bacterium
TAGCGGTGCTGACGCGCCCTCAGCCATCAATCTCGCCAACGTCGGCAGGTGGCCGGCCACTACCCACGGGCGGATGAGACGAAACGTTGCCCCATCGAGTCCGACTACCAACACGCGATGCTTCTTGTCCGAAAAAGGCATAGACTATCGCTTTCACTCCCCGCCCGGGATCTATAAGTACCCCAGCGAACGCAATCGGTCCCGAATCATGTCCTCTTCTTCATCCGAAAACACGTCTCCCCCAGCCGTTCCGCCAGTATCCCTGTCGGTCGGGGTCGTGTAGCTAGGCGGGGTAGCTTCGAAATGTTTGGCTTCAAAGATGGACGCGAGCACCTTGCCGTCCATATCAGTCGGGATGTCCATTCCCAGCATGTAGAGCACTGTCGGAGCCACGTCCAAGATGGAAGCCTCCTGACCCAACGGCCCAGATATTACGCCGGGGCCCAAAGCGATGAACATGCCTTCCTTACGATGATCCCCCAAGTAGGGATGTTCATTTCTGTCAACAGGACAAACAACACCCGGACGCATGACCGAAGGCGTTGCCAAATACGCCGGATCCAACACCAGCACGATGTCCGGAAACGCCTGCACGCAATCGCCTTGGTACAGTCCCTCACGCAGGTAGACTTCCTGGACAATCCTTTGTCCGGTCTCGGGATCGATCAGCCCACGCGCCTGATCGACGAGTTGCGTCCGCAGCGTCTCATAATCGGTGCTGTCCGACACTATCCCCTGAGGTTTGACCCCGGAGCGGTTTATCTCGATGCCGCATACGTTGGCGTATAGGGGCACGCCGTAGGCCTTGGTCGCCGACCAGTCAATCAGTTGTCCCATATTGGCCTTGCTTTGAGCCTGCATCTTACGCTGCATTTTTGAAGGCAAGACTTGTTTTAGCAACCGTTTGAGAGATGAATGACGTTTGAGCCACAAATCCAATTGGCTGACACCGGCCGACCCGCCAAGTTGCGAAGAAAGCGCCAACACTCCGGCCTGCTGAAGCCAGTTATTGATGTTGAAGCGTCTGGCCGGCGCCGGTCCGAAGCCGTGGTCGGAGACAACCACCACATTCACGTCCTCGCCGGCCGCCGCCAGCATATCCCCGACAATCTGGTCCAGTAGCGCCAGATAAGACTCAACACCCGCCTGGATCTCCGGCGGGCAGGCCACATCAGCCGACTTGTCCGCTTGCAGGCAATCCCAGAAGAAATGGCCCAGCCTGTCAGTCCCGATGAAAACGGTCACGAACAAATCCCATTGGTGGCTGGACATGAGCTGCAGACTTGTCTCGCCGCGCCGCTGCAACATATGGGTCAGGTCGTCCAGGATGGTTTGCCGGGCAGGTATGCCGGTGAGACCGGTATGGCCGTCGACCTTCATATATTCAAGGTCGATGACGTAGTCATCCAAGGTGTCCGCCAGGTGAGACGGATAGGTATAGCCACTGCTCTTGGAGGGCGTTAGCATACCCGAAATCAGAAACCCATTGACCGGTCGAGGCGGGAAGGTCATAGGGACGTTGACCACGCCGACTTTGCCACCGTTCTGGCCGACGATCTCCCACAACGTGACCCCCTTCAACCGGCTGGCATTCATAATGCCGCCTTCTTCATCACCAAACTGGTATTGGCCGGCATCCGTTTGCACGAAAGACATGATGCCATGTTTGCCGGGGTTCTTACCGGTCATGAACGAAGTCCAGGCGGGCATCGTAAAGGGGGGAACCGTCGAAAGCAGCGGTCCCCAGCTTCCGGTCTGCACCAGTCGAGCTAAATTGGGCAACTTTCCGGCTTCTATGCGCGGACCGAGATAATCAAAAGTGCCACCGTCCAAGCCAAGGATGAGCACTTTTCTGCCTGAGTTCGATTTTTCGTTCATTCGTGTAACGTTCTCCTGCTTAAAAATCTAGCGCACCGCACGTCCGCGCCCGACGAGCCAGAAAACTCGCAGCCGTCGGGCTTCAACAAGTGT
>CAZHBM010000529.1:0-1951 GCA_964529945.1 uncultured Anaerolineales bacterium
TGTACTATTCTTATCCGGTACATTATTGGTAGGACGATAGAGTCCTTTGGGTTTGGCTAAGTGAAGTGTAGCCGATTTTGAATTGGCCGGCGCGCGCTGCCATTTGTCAAGAGGACAAACCGACTTCCGGTGGTGGCTGCGTGTTGGCATGTGTGATTTGTGTCGGCCATGGCCGTATCATGGCCGACTTCTTTATTTATGGATGTCGACCGTCAGCCGTCTAGCGGAAAAAGATGCGGATTGTTGCTTTTCGGCGACCTGTGAACGGAGTATATGACGAATAAGTTAGTAGTCTACGGTGACGTTGCCCTGGACGTTGTCGTTCATTCGGAAAGCATCCCCGGCATTGGTGCAGACGTCCCGGATTCTGACACACGTCTTTTCCCCGGAGGATCGGCGGCCAATTTTGCCGTGACTGCTGCCCGGTTAGGCGCGGATGTGCAGTACGTTGGGTTGACCGGGGACGATGCGCTCAGCCAGTTGTTGGTTGATGACCTGGCCAAAGAATCGGTGGATACTTCGCTGCTTCGGCGCAGCCAGTTCCCGCCTGCCATCATCGTGGTAATTGTGTGCCAGGGCGAACGCACTTTCTATTCCTCACGCGGAGCCATGGCTCAGGGCGATTTCGGGCCGATTCCGGACGACCTGTTGGCGCCAGGGGATTGGCTGCATTTGTCCGGCTATGGCTTTCAGGACGCTCGCTCGCGGCAGACAGCACTGGCTCTGATTGATCTGGCGCGACAGGAAGGGGCCAGGGTTTCTCTCGATCCCTCATTCCATTCGGCCGGCCAATTCCATTCGTGGCTGAAGGGCACACTGCCTGACGTCGATTACGTCTTCCCCAACGAGACCGAAGCCCGTCTAATGACCGGCTGCGCTGATTCGACCGAGGCAGCCAGACGAGTTCATGCTTTTGGTCCACAACATGTGGTGGTTAAACTGGGTGAACGGGGCTGCCTGTTGTGTGATTTGGACAACTGTCAGCCTTATCCCACTTTCCAGGTAGAACAGATGGTTGACGTCATCGGCGCCGGGGATGCTTTCTGTGCCGGCTTTGTGGCCGCCAAGCTGAGAGGTCTCGCCGATAGCGATGCCTGCCACATCGCCAACGCCGTTGCCGCGCAGTCTATCCAGCAGCCAGGGGGGCATGGGGGGAATATGACGTTAGGACAGGTGGCCGAATGGTTGTCGATACACGGGTTGCAGCCGGTAGCGTCACGACTGGGCATTAGTTGACATAAAAATTGCTGTAGGAGTTGACTTGCGTGTTGAAGAGTGCTTGTCACGTAAATGACGAAGTGAAGCGGGCGCTGGCGGCGGGTGAGCCCGTGGTGGCATTGGAGACAACGATTGTCGCCCATGGTATGCCGTATCCGGCCAACTTTGAGACAGCGTTGGCCGTCGAGGAAATCGTCCGTAGCCGGGGAGCGGTGCCGGCCACGATCGGGGTTGTTTCCGGCGTGCCGACGGTAGGCATGAGCCGGGAACAGATCCACCATTTCGCCACGGGGAACGACGTCGAGAAAGCCGGTGAACGGGATTTGCCAATGTTATCGGTCAGGCGGTGCCATGCGGCCACCACAGTCAGTGGTACGCTGGCCATAGCGGCGGCGGCCGGCATTCGCGTGTTCGTCACCGGCGGCATTGGCGCCGTAGCTCCCGATGCCGCTGCGACTATGGATATCTCGGCCGATTTGCCGGCCATTCGCCGTCACGAGTGTGTGACGGTGTGTGCCGGTGCCAAAGCGTTCATGGATATTGCGGCGACTCTGGAATACTTCGAGACGCATAGCGTGCCGGTCATCGGCTACCAGACCCACGATTTTCCGCTTTTTTATACCAGCCAGAGCGGTATGCAGGTTGAATGGGCCGCCAGGGATGCGGACGAAGCGGCACAGTTTTTTGCCACTCAGGTGCGGATGGGAATACCGAGCGGGTTGCTGGTGGCCGT
>CAZHBM010000530.1:0-1937 GCA_964529945.1 uncultured Anaerolineales bacterium
AGGCACGCAGCAGCTAATGACTGGCGGGGAACACCCACATAGCTTGATAGAGGATACCGAATATTGAAAGAAGAGCTTTTTCGAAACGCACCTCTGTTCAGAGAGTTGATAGATGCGGAGGTTCAAGCACTGGTGGAGTGCGCCCATCGTCGGGACGTACCTACCGGCCAGCCCGTTTTCTCCGAAGGACAGGAAAGCGACAGTCTCTTCTTCATCGAAGAAGGTTGGGTGAAGTTGACCCAGCAAGGCAATCGGGCCCCGGTCGCTACCGTTGGCCCTGGCAGCCTGTTGGGAGAAACGGATTTCTTCCTGGGCAGCACCAGGAGTATGACGGCCCGCGCCAACACAGACCTGGTACTCTGGGTCATTGAGCAAGAAGACTTCCAGGCCGTCATCCGCGAACACAGTGAGATTGGCCTTAAACTGGGGCTGGCTTTTGGAAGCGGCATCGTCCAGTACCGGCAATATCTTTTGGAAAGAGTCGGCCATATCCCATTCCTGCGCAATCTGAGCGAGGAATTGCAGCGTGACGTGGTCGAGCGTCTCAATCCACAGCAGTACCGCGCCAATGAAGCCATTTTCCGCAGTGGTGACGCTCCAAGTGGGTTGTACCTGGTGGAAGCCGGCGCCGTTCGTCTCATCGGCGACGAGGGAGACTACGTCGAACTCGGGACTGGAGAGACCTTCGGCGATATGTCGGTCCTATCGGGCAAACCACATCCAAACACCGCCCAGGCCCTGAAGCAGACCACCCTTTGGCACCTGGCGCCAGCCGACTTCAGCCGCCTGGCGGAAACGTATCCGCAACTGCGGGCCGAGTTAAGTCGCAACGCGGGCTCCCAACTGAGCGCGGCCGACCGAATCCAGGCTGTCGAAATCCTCAGGCGGATGCCTCTCTTTGAAGAGTTGTCGCGCGAGGAATTGGACGGGGTGGCGTCTCACCTGGTCCTGCGCCACGTGCCGGCCGGCACCATCATCTTCAATCCAGGCGACGTCGGCAATGCGATGTATTTTGTCGAATCGGGCCAGGTTGAAATCGTGGCTGATGGGGCCACACGCGCCCGCTTGATACCTGGTGACTTCTTCGGTGAGATGGCGATTCTTACTGGTAAATCACGTACGGTCACCACCCGAACGGTGACCCACACCAATCTGTGGGCTTTGTATAGAAACGACTTCGACCAGTTACTGGTCAACTATCCCGCTCTAACCGTTGCCCTCAGTCACGCGCTGCAGGAACGTTTGTCCCGCGCAGAGGGCAGCTTCATCGAACCGCACCTCTACAAGATGGCGGTTACCGCCGGTTTATCTCGCGCCCAGGTGGAAGGTCTTTCAAAGCGACTTTCTCCCAAGACGCTAAGCCGTGGTGATATCGTCTATTTTGAGGGTCGCAGCGGCGACACGATGTACTTCATCGAGTCGGGCCAGGTGGACCTGGTTGTCAGCGGCCCTCGCGGGCCGATCCGGCTGGAGAAATTGGAGAGCGGTGATTTCTTCGGTGAGATCGCCGTCCTCAGTAACAAACCGCACATGTCCACAGCCCGTGTGGCAACCGACAGCACACTGTGGACGCTGCGAAAACAAGACTATGAAGAACTCACCTATAAATATCCGGGCCAGGCCGTAACGCTCGGTCCAGCGCTGAGCGACCGCCAGGCTGAGGCGATGGACAACATCCGCCACGGGGGAACAGCGCCGGCCCGCCGGCCCGAAACGCCTCCGACACCGCAGCCGCGGCCCCGGCCGGCACCGCCTCAGCGTAGACCACCCGAATCGGAGAGACCGACACCGTCGCGACCTGCAACGCCACCCAGACGCAGACCGGCTCCGCCGGCACAGCCGCCTGAGCAACACCCACCCAGGCCGATGTCGCGGCGCCCGGTTAGACCGGCTCCACCGGCCAGAACACCGGAAGCCGCTCCGCCTCATCAAGTGCG
>CAZHBM010000531.1:0-1918 GCA_964529945.1 uncultured Anaerolineales bacterium
AGGACGTTCCAGCGCCGAAGCCCGATTCCGATCAGGTGTAGGGCACCCAAACGGCTGTGGGGACGAACGAGAGACACGAAGAGATAGGTCACGGCAAGGAACAGGAAAAGCCCCCAAATAGCCACGAACCGTGCCAGGTCGGTCTTGTCGTGCACGAGATCCAGGCCGACGTCCAATGGATGATAATTGGCGAAGAACGGCAGATAGAACAGATAGCTGAAGATCAGCGTGATGCCACCGAACAGCGCCGCCTCAATCGAGGCCACCAAGAACCTGGGTTGCCCGCCCCTCTTCGGCCGCTCTGATGGTTCAGGCTCGGCCACCCTGGTCGCCGTGGGGCGCGGCATCCGGGATAATCTCAGATAGCGCCCCAGCCAGAATGTAGCCGTAACCAGGCCGAGATAGGTGGGTAGATCCCACGTATTGATGACCGCCAGAGCCCCCAGGCACAGCGGAAACGCCAGCCAACGCAACAGGTGCCCCCAGGATATGGTCTTGACCAGGGCCAGGATTTCCAGCCCCAGAAGCCGCCAGCGTCCCACCGGCAACCCGGTTTCCGCCGGCCCATCCTCCGGTCCGGAAACGTCTTTCCGGGCGTCGCCGGCGTGACCGTGTTTCAGCCAGGCCAGGGCCAGAGCCAATAGCAGGACGGTAAACGGCAGGCCGATCATGTGCGGGTGCAGGTCGGCGAAAATGAAACTGAAGTACGGAAACTCGTTGATCGTATCCGGGATGGCGCGCGTGGGATCCCAGTAGTTGTAGGGAGGGAGCGCAATCCCGTCCACTACGGCCACCTTGAGACCGGCGGCTGCCCGAACCAGTTCGCCGACGACAGGCAAACTCGTCTCGAAATTGCTGCCGCCGTGATCGGCCAGCATGTTTATGAGCTGCTCGAATCCTGCCAAATTCCCCAGGAAGACCACGATCAACACCGCCAGCAAGCCGATCAGGATGCCACGCCACAAACGCCGCCCGGCCCACCGGTTGCCGGCCGGCGACGAGTTGCCGCTTCCGGTGCCCAGATTGAAGGCCAGGCTGAAGACATTGGCCACGGTCAGGGCAGCCAGGGTGGGGACCGCCAGGTTGAAGGCGATGCTGGGCATAATCCCGGTCAGCTTGACCAGGATGCCCACAAGGAAGAGCCCATAGTAATAGTAGTTGATGTAACCGCCGGCAAAGAACGGGTCGTAGGGCGGCATGTGAGCGCTCTTCACAATGGCATTCAGAAAACCGATCTCCAGCATCTTCTCGCCGCCGTTCCAAGGTTGCCACAAATCCGGATTCAGGATGCGCAGGCCGACGAAGATCAGGTAGGCCAGGGTAAACAGACCTTCACCGAAGACGATCAAGGAACGCTGCCGCCGCCATTGGGCGGCTATGTTAAACCAATCCCGCTTGGCCAACCAGGCCGAAAGGACGGCCAGGATGGCCAATACCAGGACAATCGTCGACAAACGGTTGGGCAGCAGCCGCCAACTGGCGGAAACCCACACGCCGAAACCCACCATCAGCCAACCCAGGCTCTTGGACAGCAGGTAACCCCCGTCCGGCAGACTGGAAAACAGCCGCCTGGCCAGCGGCCAGACCAGCCAACCGATAATCTGGACGGCCAGCCACCACACTACCACGGCGACCAGCGTCCACCGGTTGGCCGCGGCGTTCCATTGGTAGTCGTCCACAACCGGCAATTCGTCGACCGGCTCCGGCAGCATAAGCGACTCTTGCTCGCCGGTCGGCGCCGTCGGCGAGCCCGCCTTACCGCTCAGGCGGGCCAACAAGGTCGGGGCGCCCACGTATCCCGCTACCGCTTCTTGCCAACGGTCGCCCAACAGCTCTTCCCATTCAGCATCGGATAGCTGCCGGACCTTCTTGAAAATCATAGGTTGGGGATGATCGTATACGGTGAAGCTCTCGTCGG
>CAZHBM010000532.1:0-1903 GCA_964529945.1 uncultured Anaerolineales bacterium
GTACCAAACGGCACCGCCGATGATGACGACGATCGCACCTAAAGCAACGGCAAATACCAAGAAACGAAACACGAAACGCAGCACTCTTAACATATGCACTGCTCCTGATCAAGTCTAGCCGCCCGAGGAAAAAGCGGCAGAAACAAAACACTCGTTGTCCATGATACCGTAGATTTCATCAAGTTGTCTATTCTGGTTCAGGGGGAACAATATCAGACGTCGAATCTGGCCGTTTTCGATCCAAATAGTCCTGCAATATGACGGCCGCTGCGGCTGCGTCCACCGGGGTCTTGCCTTTGCGACCACTCTGAAGTAACAGAGTGTCCGCCGTATCGGTGGAATAGCGCTCATCCTGAAATGTCACCGGCACGGATATCGCGTTTGCCATCGCCCGCGCATAACGTCTGACGCGACGGGCCTGTGGCCCCTGTTGACCATCAAGAGACAACGGGAGACCGACAACCACCAGTTCCGCGCCTGCTTCCTCAATCAGTCGATTGATACGCTCGAAATCCTCCACTTTGGACCGTCGCTCAATGACGCTATGAGGCGTTGCCAACAGGCCGGTCGGGTCACTGACGGCCACGCCGGTGCGGCGTTCCCCAACGTCCAGCCCAATGATCCGCATATCCCTTCCAAGTCCTCACTGCTCTCTCACCAACGCCGTGTCACGCCCCCTGCCGGCACAACGTATCCCTATCAGCCGCTGGGTTGGGCAATGGCCACGTTGATCCGGAACGGCAACCACGGCAGACGGCCAAACCACTCCGGAGTTATTGTAATATCCGGCTGGCTGGCAACCGGGAATCTCTTCTGAAGCAGACTCGCCGCTTTATCGACCGGCAAACCTCGGACCAGGCCGGCGACTTCGTCGGTCTTTATGTCCGCCACCGAATCGCCCTGAGCGTGCATACTCATGCTGACCGCCAATTCATCTGACACGTCAATCGTATCGCCCACCACGAATCTGAGTGAGCCGGGATCCAACCGGTATCCTGCCGGAACCTGTGCCTGCAATGCTGCCAGGGCCAACTGGTTGGCATTCTGCCCGCCAACGACCGTACCCCGCACCACAGCCCGCATATCCAGGGTTAACGCATCGGTAACCTCACCGTCCAGGCTTGGATCGTAGCTGTAATCCAGCGGTAACACGATAAGCGACTCGGGCGGCAGGAATTCCTGATCACCCAGTTCGCTCAAGAGTGACTGGTATCCTTTTTGATACAACTGCTGCAACATAATCGACCACAGCCGCTCCTTGTCCTCGCCGCTAACGATACCGGCAGGGGCAACCGCCCCACCACTTGTGGGCTGCTCATTAATGACAGAGACTTGCCTTCCCACAACAGGATCGGTGATACGATTAATTTGTCCGCTGGGCACGTTGCCGATCGGCCCGGGATCGATGGCAACCACCGGGACCGCTTCGCTCTGAGCATTGAATCGAGCGGGTACGGTGGCCGTCATCGTGGTGACGAATCTGACGTTCGATCCACTCGAGGTAGTGAGCGTCGTCGTCATCGGAACAGTGATTTCCTGATCCGAACGATTGACAAACGTAACCATTCCGCGTGCCTTTTCGGTCGGCACATCAGTAGCCGCCGAAGGGGGCATACTGCCTTGATCCCGCAATTCCACCTGTACGCGCCTGGCCGGTATGCTCAAGGCACTGTAATCGATCGCCTCTGTAGCCGGATCGGCCTGAATGACAATGTCGGCTGCTACCGCCTGACGTTTGGGTGCCATACGGACCTCAGCCGATGGGTAGGCCAATAGCACGACCACACCTAACATCCCCACCACAACGACCAACGCAATCAATGACCCCAGCGCACTGAAAACTCGGCGCAATGTCCGTGACAAACCGGTCGAACTGTCCTTTGCTGGATGCTCGAATTTGGGT
>CAZHBM010000533.1:0-1866 GCA_964529945.1 uncultured Anaerolineales bacterium
ACAAAAAATTGCTCATATTGCTTGATTCTACGCGACTCTCACAACATGGTGTGAGCTTATGCTTGCGGCCTCAGCCGGCCAATCAGGCCGGCGCCTCGGCCTGCGGCACAATCCGTACCTCTCGATAGGTCAGCGTCCACACGCTCGACCGGAATACCAGGTAGAAGGCCTGCAACAGAAACGCCGGCACCAAGACCACCAACACACAAATCGGCAGCCCAACCGCCCCGGCCAGCAGCCAGGGTACGGCGCCTTTGACGAACGTGCTGCTGAGCAGGCCGATCAGCAAGGCCGGCCCGCCGCCCAAAAAGAGCCCCACCACGGCAAAGACGCCGAACACCACCAAGGTGATAATGACCCACCCCAGGCTGACGCCCACCATAAGCAGCCACATGATGCCCACGTCCTTCAGCCGGCCGCGGATCGTTCTGTAGCCCAGACGGATTGACTCGAACACCGCTCGATGGTCCAGGGCGCACACGCGGTGGGCGAAATCTCTTAACAAACCGGCCCCGATACTGACCGCCAGCAGGATCAGAAATACCGGGATCAGCAGGGCGATGGTGACCGCCGTTCCGATCCAGCCGGCCGTCGAGTTGCCGGTGATCCACGCCAGCAACGGCAGAAGCGCCACCACCAGCGGAACCAGCACCACGACCATCGCAACCAGACCCACCACCAGGTCGATCAAGAACAGGCGCCACGTCGCGCGCGACCAACCCATCTGAAAGCCCTGGCCGGCGGTGCGCTTCTCTCCCGTGGCCTCGTGGTCGTCGACCAGCCGGATGACGGCTATCGTTGCCAGGTATTTCACCACCTGCGAAAGGACGAACAGCAAGACCAGCAGCAGGACACCAAAAATCACTACCGTCGCCAGGACACCCACCGTGCCCGGTCCCCAATGAGGAAGTTGGGGCGCCTGCTGCAGATTGAACGACTCCTGGCTGGGGACACTCGGTATCTGGAAGTTCAGGCCGTTGCCATTGCCTTGCGGTGCAACGATGGCCAACAGAATCCCAAACACCCACAACACCCGGTAACGCCATGCAATAGCAAACGCTCGCTTGAGAATGCCAATTTGATCCATCGGTTTTCCTCCTGCCAAAGAAAAACAAACCACACACGCGATCAGCCTTGAGGAACGGCCCCGGCCTGGTTCTCCAAGGGATGATCCGGCGGCCCGTGCTGCAATACCTCTCGGATGGCCGGCAACGCCCGCTCGGCCGCTTCCCGGCCCTTACGAATCAGCAACTCCCGCTGCCCAAAGTCAACGAAGCTGGTGTCGGCGATGTCCGGCACAATGTGCACGTCCGCGTCACGCCCTTCATCGACCCGGGTCAGACGGGTCAAGGTATAAAACGAAAGCGACCACATCTCCAGCAGGTTGCGCGGCCTGTCGGCCGGCAGCTTGGGCGGCGGCAGCAGATTAACCGCCAGGACGATCTCCGCCTCCCGGCGGGCAAATCCCACCGGCAGGTCGTTCAGCACGCCGCCGTCCACCAGCAACCGGCTGTCCAGATTCATCGGGCACACGACCCCGGGAATGGCACAACTGGCCAGAATGGCGTTCGCCAACGGGCCGCTCCGGAACGGCACCAGCCGCCCATCCACAATGTCGGTCGCAATGGCCACGAAGCGCGTATCGAGTTCCTCGATATTCGCCCCGCCCGTCAGGTCGTTCACCAGTCGGCCCAATGGCCCGATGTCCACCAGGCCCAATTTGGGCCGCACCAGCCGCGCCAGTTTGCGCCAACCCAATTCACCCGCCAGTGCTTCGATCCGCTGCGGCGACATCCCGGCGCAGTACAGCCCGCCGACCACCGAACCGGCACTGACGCCGATCACGACGTCGGGACGTATGCCGGC
>CAZHBM010000534.1:0-1866 GCA_964529945.1 uncultured Anaerolineales bacterium
GCCCGGCTCTTGCCAAAGCTCATCGCCTGGTTGCCTGCCCCTTGCGCCTGACGGAAGATTATGAAAAAGAAAGCACCAATCAAGACAAGCGGCAATATGGCGCTCAAAATATTCAGCCAACTGCCCCACCAACTGGGAGCTGAAACTTCAATCTGGATTTTCTCCAGCTGGCTCTGGCTCACGCCCAGACTACTCAGCGTCTCCAGGACACTGGCATCCGACTCTTTGCGAGATATGCGCTCGCTACCATCTGTCAGATAGACCTGCAGGGCATTCTCATTGACCACGATTTTTTCAATCTGGTCGTCCTGGGCCAGCTCCGCCACCTTGTTGATATCAATCGTTTCGGCGGTGTCGCCCTGCCAGAAGAGAACAGCATACATAAAGAATCCTGCCACCACCAGAAGAATCAGGTACAACCCTCTCGACCACTTCATTCCCTTATATTATCCTCTACCAATTATCATATCGCGTCTATTGATGTGGAAAGTCACATTTACGACAAGAGTTCTGAAAAGTGTACCATGTTGACCCATGCAAGTCAAAAATTTGTGAAATTACGGGTGTGTCCCAGATTTTTTGTTGGAGAAAGCGGACCGAGCCAAGCCTTGGCCGCGAAGGTGGTTGGCGAGAGACCGCTCACTTTGTGTTTTAAGAAGCACATAGAATCAGGCGTTCTTTCCGCCATCTACCAGGAAGCTGGAACACACCCTGAAATTACAGCCCCAAAACGTAGCGCAAGATCAACTTGTGAACCACCTGTTCCACCGGCGCCCGATTGTCGGTAAACGGCTGCACGCAGGCGGAAACGGGCACGCTGTCCGTATTCGGATTGGCCGGCACCCACGCCTGTTCGTCACCGCAGGTAACAGACCACCAATTGGCGGCCAATGTGCGTCCGGCGACGTCTCTGAGCAGAGGGTCGGACATCAATTCGATGTTGTCTCTCAGGTTGCCGGCCGAAGTCTTCTGCATCGTCGCTACGATGAGACTATTGCCCGTGAAAGCGCCAAAACCGGGTTCATCCACCACATAGACACTGGGGAAAAGCGCATGCAAGGTACTTGCCAGGGCATTGACCAGAGAATAGTCGGTATCTGTGCGGGCGGCGTTGATCACCACGACCCCATTTGCGGTCAGGTGATCGCGAATCTGGCTGAAGAATTCGAGGGTGGTCAGGTGGAACGGAATATAGGGCGGCCGGTAGGCGTCAATGGCCACCACATCGTAATGTTTGTCCGTCGTGGCCAGAAAATAGCGACCGTCGGCCGCCACGGCGTTCAGGTTGGGCTCGTCCATTCCAAACCACTGCCGGCCGACCTCGATGATCTGTGGATCGATTTCCACCCCATCGATAGGTATCGGTCCATAGACGGCCGAATACTGGCGCGGAATAGTGCCCGCCGCCAACCCGATCAAGAGCAGGCTGTGCACGTCCTGAGTGCCAGAAGGCGGGGCATTGAAATAGGGCGCCATCAGGAAATAATCCCAGATGCCATAAGTCAAGACCCGGTTGGGGTTATAGACGGAATGGATTCCAACGCCATCGTTCAGCCGCAACCAAACCTCGTCTTCGTGCTGGACGACGCGGATGTAATTGTAGGCCGACTCGGTTTCGTAAACGGTATTTTCGTCGGCCCGTATCGGCCCCACATTTCCAAAGATTCCGAGGATCAAGAGAATCACCAGCAGGCCGGCGTACAACACGGTCCGCCGCCTGGACCAACGCAGCAAGCCTACCAGGCTAACCACCAACAACAGGACCGAAAAGGCCAGGAATGTTCGGCGCGTACCAATGTTGGGTATGAGTAGCAACACCGGCAGGAAAGTACCCAGAATACTACCCAGCGTGCTCAAGGCATAGAT
>CAZHBM010000535.1:0-1865 GCA_964529945.1 uncultured Anaerolineales bacterium
CCCAGGCGCGCCTTCATAAACGCCAGGCGAAAGGAATACAGTAAGGGGAAGATAGTAAAAATCAGCACCCACACAATGCCTGGCAAGACAAAATAATACTTAACTTTCTCTTGACGGCTCATGATCACTCTCTCTTCTTGGTGAGGTTTTCGCCAGTTGGATCGCCGAACCCACGGTCACCCGCGCCGTTGGGTCGCCCGCCGGCCCCTTTGACACACAATCATCAGCGTGCGAGGAGGGGAGGGACCCCTCAAGCAAGAATCCCTCCCCCGTAGATTCGGTCAAGAAACCAGGATACTTACGGTTGGTAGCCGATCGACTCCTGGTACAGCTTCAGCAACTCATCTCGACCGTAGTCCTCGATGATGCGCGTCCAGTCATTGAAGGTCCGATCCAGAGCCTCCTGGGCGGACACCTGGCCGGTAACAGCCTCGGACAAGTGTACGTCCATGTTCTCCTGCATCTCAGGCGTTCCAGGGATACGCATATAGTTCTGGAAGATCGGATAGTTGTAGAAGTTGTCCTGGTAGGCGCCGATGAACTCCTCGGCGTCGGACGCATCGTAACCACCCGCTACGTAGTCCTCGATCTTGGCGGTGCCGTATGGCGGCAGCCAGTCGTAGGTGGTGCCGGGGTCGATGCCGGTCCAGCCGGTGGCCACGTTCCAGTGGTTGATGCTCGGCGCAGCCTGGAAAGCGATGAAGTAGTAGGCCAGTTCCGGGTTATCCGAGAACTTGGAAATCACCGGGTTCCAGGAACAACCGGCCTGGTTGCCGACGAAGTTGGGCTCGGCCAGATCCATGAACTCGCCCGTCTCCATGTTGTAGGGATGCAGGGTTCCGGGGATACCACGCGCACCCAGCTTGCCTTGGATAACCGACTGTGTCGGGTCCTGGGACAGGGAGCCAACGTCACCCCAGGAGAAAGTCATAACCGCGTTGCCAGACAGGAAGTCGGCCCAGGCCTCACCCAGGCTCCAGCCCCACATAGCCGAAGGGCCGGCCTTGGACAGGTCCTGCAACATCTCCAACGCCCGCACGTGGCCTGGCGAGTTAATGATCGGGTCCATAGTGACCGGGTCAAACGCCCACACGTTGTGGTATTGGTCAACCATGGTCGGATCACTGCCTTCGGCCGGAATAACCACGTAGGGTGCCGACAAAGACATGAAGTGGAAGAAGCCCTGACCACCGACCTTCAGGTGCAGCGTGATGCCATCATCCGGGTCGCCGTCTTCGTTCCAGTCCTTCCCATTGAAGAAGGTGGCAACTTCGAGCACGTCTTCCCAGGTAGCCAGGTCAACCGGCATAGGATGGCCCATCTCTTGCTCGAACTGAGCCTGCCAATCGGGACTCTCAATGATGTCCTTGCGGTAGTAGAGCACCTGTGCGTCGTGGTCATTGTTGCCGCCGTACCACGTGCCCTGCCACTGGTACAGATTTGCCACGGCGGGGGCGATCGATGCACGATCCCATGGCGGGAATCGCGGATCCTCGAAGTATTGATCCAACGGCACGACCCAGTCATTCAGAATGTAGTCGCCATAGTAGGTACTACAGTTGACGATGATGTCGTAGGTGCCCGCGCCGGTCATCAGGTCGGTAAAGACCTTCTCACGCAATTCGGCGTAGGGGATTTCTACGATGTCATAGGTGGCTCCGGTCAACTTCTCAAACGTCGGGCGCCAGAAGTACAGCGGGCCAGAAACCGCGCCACGCTGTCCGGCCGAGTACACGCCGATGGTGATGCTCTCACCCGCCCAGGCGGGATCGGGCTGACCAGGATCCATTGCATCTACAGCCGCTTGGGCTGTCTGGGCCTCGACCTCAAACTCGGTCGGGAAGCCCATAATCATCGCCTGTTCG
>CAZHBM010000536.1:0-1858 GCA_964529945.1 uncultured Anaerolineales bacterium
CGATTTGGACATGTTTGAGGAGATGCGCCTGGCGGCGCTGCTGGCCAAGGGTAGCACCGGAAGCCCGGTCGCTCTTCCGGCCAAGACCGCCTTTGCCATGGCCACCATCCTGGGCGCGCGCGCACTACACATCGCCGACCTGACCGGCTCACTGGAAATCGGCAAGCGGGCCGACATCTCTGTCGTGGCCATCAACCAGACTCACCAGTTGCCCCGTTTCCGGCGCGACCCTGACTCCATCTATTCCCAGCTCGTTTACGCAACCAAGAGCACCGACGTGCGTGACCTGATGGTCAACGGCCGGTTTCTGATGCGTGACCAAACGCTGCTGACGGTCGACGTGTCGGCGCTACGCCAGGAGGTGGTAGACCTGGCAAAACGGATTGACGCCTTCCTGATCACCCGCGAGGAAAATCCACTGTCAAAACTGTTGGCCATCGGCGGCGGCGTCATCCCGCAGGAGACGTTCGAGATCCAGGTCAAGTTCCGCATCGATGAACCGGAACACGTGTTGCGGGCGCTGGATAGCCCGCTCATCGTCACCACCCGATCTTCTATTCGTAATCAATACGATACCTACTTCCTGTTTAGAGATGCTTCCCGAGGGCGTCTACGGTATCGTGAGGATGAGGTGTTGAATGAGGATGGATCCGTAGAGGGAGCCTTTTACACGATTACCCTGGTGGGACCTGCCCACGAGCGCGAATATGATAATTCCGTTGTTTTGAGTCGCTCGCGGTATACGGCTCCGGCCGACCGGAGCCTGCGCTTCTACCGCGAGTATTTTATGCCCGATTCAGTGTCCCAGGTGGCCAAGCACCGCCGGCGATTCCACATTTTGTACAAAGACACCGACTTTGCCGTCAATCTGGACCGCATGAAGACTCCGGCTGAAGAAGGCGACTTTTTGGAGATAAAGAGCCGTACCTGGTCGGCTAAAGATGCCGAGCACAAAGCCGAGTTGATTGGCGAATTGCTCGGCCTGTTTGGTGCCCGCAGCGAGAATTTGCTCAAGTCCGAGTACGTCGACTTTGTACCCACCGGCGAGGGTTGAGCTGTGGGGCCTGCCCGGCCAGGCGCATCGGCAAAATAGAATGGACCGTTGTCACGGTAGTGAGCACAGAGGCTGACGCAAGGGTCAGCCTCGCCTTGTATAGTGCGATCCAAGAGGGTCGCCGGCTGGCTGGGTATGTCCAAGACCTTTTTCAGGAGCAACTGGACCGGGCCAAGGCCTGGCTGCTAAGAAGGTTCGTGAGAGACTGCTCCCCTGGTGTTTTTAGAAACACCTGGAATCAGGTAGTCTTTTTGTTTTGTGTGGGTGGAAGACCTTCCACCCACACAAAACAAAGGAGATAAAACCGGCCGCCGACTCACGTGACTGTCCACCAACTCGATGGGACACCCCCCCGGCAGCCGAATGTTTTGACAAATCGATCCATCTGACCGATAATCCCCCAGAAACTGCGATGGATCGGCGTGAGAAAATGTCTCGTCAAAGGGTGTCACCAGGGTGGACCGCGAACGATTATACAGAACCGAAGGGTTGATTCTATATCACAAAGACTTTGGCGAAGCTGATCGTCTGCTTACCATTTTCACGCCACACCTCGGACAATTGCGCTTGCTGGCCAAAGGGGCGCGTAAACTCACCAGCCGCAAGGGCGGGCACACGGAACCACTCACACACGTCAATTTGCTGATCGCCCGTGGCCAGAGCCTGGACATCATCTCCCAGGCCGACACGATCGAACCCTACCGCCGGCTGCACGAGGACCTGGACAATCTGAGTCTGGCCTGTTACGTCGCCGAATTTGTGGGCCGTTTTACCGAAGAGGGCGACGACAACCCGGCACTGTTT
>CAZHBM010000537.1:0-1827 GCA_964529945.1 uncultured Anaerolineales bacterium
GTGGAAACAGCCGCCGGCCGTCTGCTTCAGGATGGACCCGAATTGGTGGTCATCACTGCCGGAGAACAGGGCAGCTGGATTTTCCCGCGCCAGGGCGACGATTTCTTCCAGCCGGCCTTCTCCGTACCACACGTGGTTGACACCACCGGTTGCGGCGACGCCTACCACGGCGCCTTCCTTTTCGGTCTGGCCAGGCGCTGGCCGCTGCCCCAAACGGCAGCCCTGGCCAGCGCAGTGGCCGCACTCAACGCCCAGCACCTGGGGGGCCGGGCCGGCGTGCCCACCCTTGACCAGGCGCAGACCTTTTTACAGCGCCAGCGCTACGCATAGGGCAGGCACCCGTTCGTCCATCACCGGCTGGCGCTCTGTTACTGTGCCTTCCCCAGGTATGTGGACACCCAGGTAGCGATCACTTCGGCCGCGTAGAACGAATCGTTGCGGTCGGACAGCAGGTGATCCGCCTGATTGAGCGACACGAAGCTTTTGGGATGTTGCGCCCATTCGAAGATCTGCAGCCCATTGCTGACGTTGACGGTTTTGTCTTGTGGCGAGTGTAACACCAACAACGGATGGCCGAGATCATGAATGTGCGTCTGCATACGGGTTTTTTCCAGGTCATCCAGCAGTTGGCGTGTGATCCGAAACCGACCGCCGCCGATCATCACCTCCAGATCCCCGTTTTGTTGATCACCACCGGCAACCAGCATTTTGGCTACCTGCTTGGTCTCGCTGGGCGCCGCGACGGTCACGACGGCTTTCACCTTTGGCAATTGCCGGGCAGCTTTTAACACAGCCGCACCCCCCAACGAATGACCGATCAGCAGGTCGGGGGCCTGATATTGGCTGGACAGAAACCGATACGCCGCCAAGACATCCTCCGTGTTCGAGGAAAAGTTAGTATTCGCGAACTCACCTTCGCTCTCGCCCAATCCGGTGAAATCGAAACGCAGCGCCGCGATTCCAGCTTGACTCAATGCCCGGCTGATGTTGGATACTGCGTGATAATTTTTGTTGCAGGCGAAGCAGTGCGCGATCACCGCGTAGGTGTGCGCCGTTCCCTCGTCCGGCAGACTTAACCAGGCCGCCAATCTATCCCCCGTAGCACCAACAAAGTCTAGTTTTTCCAGGCGCATAAATGAAACTCCTCCTCCAGCCTATTGCCGCTTACGACCCAGCCGACCGCTCCAACGCCTGCTGCAAGTCGGCCAGAATATCCTCCACATCCTCGATGCCGGCCGACAGTCTCACCAAGCCCTCTCCAATGCCCATCCGGGCGCGTTCCTCGGGCGGCACACTGCGATGCGAGGCGGTTACCGGGTGCAGAACCAGGGTATACACATCGCCCAGCGACGTCGCCGGCAGGCAAAGTTCCAGACTGTCCATAAATTCAAAGACTGTCCTCTTTTCGGCACCGGCAATCTCAAAGGAGAGTACGCCGCCGTACCCTCCAGCAGCGCCCATCAGGCGCTGCGCCAGTCCATGTTGGGGATGGGCCGCCAGTCCGGGGTAATTGACTCGGGCTATCCGTTCGTGGCCCGCCAGCCAGGCTGCCACCACCAGCGCGTTTTGGCTTTGCTTGCGCACCCGCAGCGGCATCGTTTTTAGACCGCGCAAGGCCAACCAGGCGCTCATCGGTGCCAAAATGCCACCCCGGAGCTTACGAATCTCCATTAGCCGGGCGCAGCGGTCTTCAGAAGCTATTACCACACCCCCTGTCACGTCGCCGTGACCGCCGATGTACTTGGTGGCGCTATGGATGCAATAATCGGCGCCGACTGCCAGAGGATTGACTAGAACCGGTGAGGCAAACGTGTTGTCAACCAGCAG
>CAZHBM010000538.1:0-1799 GCA_964529945.1 uncultured Anaerolineales bacterium
TCGGCTGATTCCGGGAAGCAACGCCGCCACCTGCCAGAAGCCGACCACGAGCGCATCCAGCCACTTCATCTGGCCCAAGGGACGGCTGCGTTTGCCCCACCACTCGGCCCCGGCCAGCAGAAGCGCAGTCACCACAAGAAGCCCGGCCACCAACGTCGGCTGGCTGAACGCCTGCTCAAACCAATCTTTCAGCACGAACCCAAAGACTACGGCAGGCAGCGTGGCGACAACAATCATCCATCCCAGTCGGGCGTAGCCGCTCTGCAGCGGTTTCCCCCTGATCAGGCCCTTGACCACCTCGCGCACGATGCACCACACGTCCCGCCAAAAGTAGACCAGCACGCCGACCAACGTACCCCATTGGACCAATACGTCGAACGTGAACGGGGGATTTGGCCAGCCGAGCAACCAGGGCACGAGCACCAGATGCCCCGAACTCGACACCGGGACGTACTCGGTCGCGCCTTGGACGATACCCAGGATTAACGCCTGAAAGACTGACATAGGCTGTGTCTCAACCTCTCCTAATCTTTCTTCACCGGCTGATAATTGGCCAGGAATCTGTCTTTGTAATCGGCAAAGTCCCCATTAAGAATAGATTGCCGGATGCGCCGCATCGTCTCCAGCATGAAGTGAAGGTTGTGCAAAGTCGCCAGGCGCAGACCGGTGATTTCGTTGGATATGATCAGGTGGCGCAAATAGGCCCGGCTGAACGCCTGGCACGTGTAACACGCGCAATCCGTTTCAATCGGGTCGGGGTCATCCGCATAACGGGCATTACGCAGGTTTATCCGGCCGCTGTGGGTCAGCACTGCACCGTTGCGCGCGATCCGCGTGGGCAGAACACAATCGAATTGATCGACACCTCGCGCCACGCCCTCGAACAGATCCTCTGGACTGCCCACACCCATCAGGTAACGCGGCTTGTTACGCGGCAGCAACGGATGCAATAAGTCCAGGACAGCGTGCATCTCGGGCTTGGTCTCCCCGACGCTCAAACCGCCAATCGCGTAACCTGGAAAATCCAGGGGGACCAGGAACTCGGCACTTTTGGTTCGCAGGTCAGCGAAAACGCCGCCCTGGACGATACCATACAGCGCCTGGTCGGTTCGTGTCTTGGCCCGCAGACATCGCTCCGCCCAGCGATGCGTCCGTTCAATCGCCTGCACGTTGTAGTTGTAGTCAGTCGGGGGGGCACATTCATCGAAGGCCATGATAATGTCTGATCCCAGTTTCTCCTGGATCTCAACCACAATTTCAGGCGTGAAACGGTGGGATGAGCCGTCGATGTGGGATCTAAAGGTGACGCCGTCGTCGGTAATCTTGCGCAGCCCCTCAAGACTGAACACCTGAAAGCCGCCTGAGTCGGTCAAGATCGGCCCATCCCACCCCATGAAGTGGTGTAGGCCGCCCAACTTCTGAATGCGGTCGGCTCCGGGTCGCAGATAGAGGTGATAGGTGTTCGACAGAATTAGCGTCGCACCCAACTGGTGCAAATCCGCGGGCGTCATCGCCTTGACGGTGGCGGCTGTCCCGACCGGTGCGAATACCGGTGTGGGAATGTCCCCGTGCGTCGTATGGATCACCCCAACCCTGGCGTGGGTGGTTTCGTCTTCTTTCAACAGATCAAAAAAGGCTTCGGCCAAAAGACACATTCCTGTTTCTCAGAATTTCGTCGGGTGATTATAACACCTCAGTCGCGTTCAAAGAAATTGCTTTCTCTTCCGCGCCAGCCGGACTTGGGCATGTCGCAAATTTTTTGGAGGAGCCGACTCACCTGACTTTCTATCAGGAAAATG
>CAZHBM010000539.1:0-1771 GCA_964529945.1 uncultured Anaerolineales bacterium
GCCGCCTGCAGAGTCGGCGGCATTCAATTCTTGTGTAGTCATTGTTCGATTACCTCTCCCGTGATTTCTTCTTTCATAGCCAGAGCCAGGATATTTTGCAGGTCGGCGTCGCACGCTTCGACTTCCTCGATGATACGTCCCCGATTGAGGACCAGAATCCTGTCGGCCACGTAGAGCACTTCTTCGAGCTCTGAAGATACAAAAATGATGCTGATACCTTCCTGGGCCAGGTTACGCACCAGGCTGTAGACTTGTTCCTTGGCCTGCACGTCGATGCCCCGGGTCGGCTCGTCCATTAGCAGCACGCGCACCTGGGCGTTCAGCCACTTGCCGATGACCAACTTCTGCTGGTTCCCGCCGCTAAGGGATGTCGCTGCCACGTCCAGGCTGGGGGTTACGATAGATAAGGCATCCACCATCTCATTGGAGAGGGCGCGCTGAGCCGACTTCACGATCAACTGACCGTGGCTGATACGGTTCATGCTAGCCATTGTCAGGTTGTCCTCTACACTCAAGGGCAATACCAGCCCCTCGGCCTTCCGATCTTCGGGCAAGAAGCCCACCCCTTTGGCTTTCATGTTGACCAGCGTACGATTTTCCACCTTTTCGCCATCAACGAAAATGTCGCCGCTCTCCAACTTGTCCAACCCGAAGATGACACGTAGCAGCTCGGTCCGGCCGGAACCCAGAAGGCCGGCGATGCCCAGCACCTCGCCCGCGTACAGGTCGAAGTTGATGTCGTGCAGGTAGTGTTTGCGATTGAGGTTGCGGACTGACAGACGTACCTGAGTCTTGTCGGCGGCACTTACGCCGCAGGTGGCTCGCGTCCACTCGCCACCCACCATCATGTTGGCGATCAACTCAGGAGACGACTCGGCAACCGAGATCGTGCCGACCAGCTTGCCGTCCCGAAGCACGGTCAAATTATCGGCCACGCGAGGTATCTCTTGCAGACGATGAGAAACATAAATGATAGCTACATTGTTGGCCGCCAACTGCCGGATGAGCACCAGCAGGTGATCCACCTCAGCTTCGGGCAGGGAACTGGTGGGCTCATCTAGAATTAGCACCTTGGGCTTGAAAGAGGCCGCCTTGGCAATTTCGACCATTTGCTGTTCGGGCACACTGAGCTGGTAGGCAGGCGTGTCAAGATTCAGTTTCGCGCCCATCATGTCGAGTGCTTCCTGAGCGGAGGCCAACACTTCTTTGCGCTTGACCACGTTCCAACCCAGTACGTTCCTGTGCGGCCAACGGCCCAATAGGATGTTCTCGGCCACGCTCAGACCCATGACCAGGCTCATCTCTTGATAAACGGTGGCGATACCGGCATTGAAGGCGTCTGAAGGCGATTTGATGGATACCGGTTCGCCGTCCACGAAAATGTCGCCGCTGTCCTGTTCGATGGCGCCGCTGAGCACCTTGACCAGGGTGGATTTGCCAGCGCCGTTCTTGCCAAGCAAGGCCCGCACTTCCCCGGGATAGAGCTCGAAGTCTACCCCTTCCAATGCCTGCACACCGGGATAGTGCTTGCTAATCTGGCTGGCCAGAAGGATCGGTTGTTTTTCCATCTACACGCTCCATTGCGAGTCTATATCAACTTATGACATAGAACAAGCGGTTGAAGGGGAAGATGGGTCGGGACATTCGGGTATGGTTGGTTGTCCAGGATGGCAGGGCTTCGAACGTCCCGACCCATCACTTAAGGTTTCAGTATTGTCTAGTATTCAGCTAGATAGGCTTTGACAGCCTCAGTGTCCTCCCGGCTGAAGAA
>CAZHBM010000540.1:0-1684 GCA_964529945.1 uncultured Anaerolineales bacterium
GTAGACCACCATCGTCGGCGATGTCGGTCAAGGCGTCCAGCACTTCACTCAGATCGCCACGGGCATTGACCGGAATCACAATGCTCGCATCCGGGGCGATCGTTGGATCACCCCGCAGCACGCGAAAGCGACTCTCCAAGAAGGTTTTTTGGGCACCGATATCCGTCTCGAACACAAGCACCTATTTCGCCACGCTCCTCGTCTCAAACACGAAGCACACCAGGACAAATCGCGGTTAGCCAACACGCAACCTGACAGACACGCCTCGTAAGACAATACGAAGACACGGGTCTGGATCGACCTCGCTCCAACCGGCTCTCGACAAAAACTGTTATGCGTTATCGAAAACGACCGTCGACTTCGACAAATCGTGCCGCGCTTGCTCCAACGCTGTCTCAGCCTGCTCGATCAGGACGCCGCTGCCTTCATCGTCCCGCCGAATGGCAATGCCAACACTGGGCTGCAACGTGACGCTCTCGCCATCTTCCAGTCGCATCGGTTGGGACAACATACTTTGGATGCGATCCAATACGCGGCTGGCCCCGGCGGCGGGGGTCGACGGCAACAAAATGGCAAACTGGGTGTCCGACCAGCGCCCGACCAGGTCGTTGCCGCGCAGCTCGTTCTTCAAAGTCTGGGTCATATGGCGCAGCAATCCCTGGCTGACAGCCCGCGGCAAGGTATCCAGCAGATCGCGCAAGCCCTCAAGGTGTATCAAGGCCAGGGCCAGCGAACCCGGTTTTTCCAGGGCCACCTGGTCCAACTGGCGCAGGAAGTATCGTCGATTGAGCGCCTGGGAAACGACGTCAAACCGGCGCTGCTGGAACAGCATATCCAGCGTGGTGCGCAGTTGCTCGCGGATGATAGCCAGTACAGACCCCAGCACGATGCCGAGCACCAGGGCAACGCCGGCGTTACGCAGCGGCTGCGGGCTGTACGGCTTGTCGGGTATGGGCGCGTAATCCAGGAAGTCCAGATTGTAGACCTGATACACCTGGGTGACGTAGTCGATGGCCCGTTGGCTGATGGTGTTGGCCAACGCCGCCGCCAACTGCGGGTCCGGGCCGGCCACCGTCATCTGAATGACACTCGAATCAGGTAACACGACCGCCGTCATCTGGTAATTTTTCCGGATATTCTCGGGGTCGGCTCCCAGCGCGACAACCGCTTCATTGAAAGTACGATCGCTCTGCAGGAATTCGGAATAGGTGCTGGCAATCGTGGGCGTATCGAGCGCCCGCAAGCTGTCCACCTTGTCGTAATTTTCCTGCATGAGCGCGGTGTTGGGAATCACCAACAAACGTGCCGTCGTCTGATACTTTGGCGGCGCAATATACGACACCGCCAATGCGATGTTCACCGCCGCCAGTGCCGTCAAGGCGATGATCCACCAACCAGCTCTTAACATACGAAGATAGATGCGCAATTCCATCAGGCATACCTCCCCCCCTGTCTTCGACAGTGTTACACCAAACACCACGAACAAAGGAAACGCCAAACTCTTGTGAAAACCCAATCACCAAGCCCGCAGTAACGGCCGGGGAACCTCTCCTGGAACGGGCTTGCTCCTTGCGGAAGGTTTTTTGCCTGCCCGGCCGGTGTACCACACCACTAGAACCGCAGTTTGTCGATACCTCTAACCTCCTCGCTGAGACGCCCAGCTGCTGGATGCCTGGCCGCGCAT
>CAZHBM010000541.1:0-1622 GCA_964529945.1 uncultured Anaerolineales bacterium
CTGGAAATAGTCGATGGTCGGCAAATCTTTGCTGTCGTCATCGCTTGAGTCGCTGTTGTTGGAAGGGGGATTGGACGTTGTGGTTGAGGGGCAGATTTCATCGAAGGTGACCAGCGGCGGAGCCGAGCCGCCGCCGCTGGCACTGCCGCCGGCAAAAATCCAACCTTCCACATCGCCGTTGTGTACCATTCGTGACGATGACCCCAAGGTGGAGAAACGCCACTCCCCATTCTCCATCTGGTAGTATTTCCAAAACACGAAGTCGGGTGCGTGGAACTGGCAATCACACGCGTCTTTCGGATAATTGCAGCCCACGTTGTCGATACGACAGATGTAAGCGCCCAGGTTTTGGCCTTCGTAGATCAGGTCGAGGCCGGACTTCTCCAATACCTCGACTCCGCTAAGCTCGCTCTTCGAAAACTCGACGCATCTGGTGGTCACCCCACCTTCGTGAGCGACCACCAGGCCAACGCGATTAGGGTCTGCCGCGCGGGCGGAAGTGGCGGAAACGACCGCGACGATCAAAATTGCCAGACCGGCCCACAAGAGGCCGATTGCCGGCCGGCGCGGGCGGATATGTTTATTGTCGATCATCTTCCACCTCCTCAGTTTTCCAGGTGCTAATCAAACACTGCCGGCAGAAAGGACTGCAGAATTTCCGGTCCCAAATCGGCTGCGCTATCGATTGGAAATGGCCGTCCCAATAGGGCCAGGATCGCCTGCCGGGTGGCGATTACGTCGCTGCTGCCGCCTGAGACGTGGGCAAATCCACCGTCTGATTGCTGCATGGCCGACAAAAAATCGTAAGGCGTGTTGCCGTTGTTTGTCCAGCGGGCTGCGGTCGGATCCTGGCCAGCTGCGATGAGTGCTAGAATGACCAGGGCGGTTGACTCCGTTGCACTGGGGTCGGCCTCCCCTGTCCAGGGATTCTGGGGATAGTAATTGGGGAAACCGCCATCGGTCTGTTGGGCGCTCTCCAGGTAGCTGAGGCCGTCGACGATCGACACGTCGTCGGTCGGTACCCCACTGGCCACCAGGGTCATGATGATCAGGGCCGTGCTGTCGGTGGTGCCGATGGGCGTAGACGTGCCGAAATCAACGTCCCAGTTGCCGGATTGCCAGCCGCCGTCGGTGAGCTGTTGGGCTGTGAGCCAGTTGGTGGCCGATAGCGGCACCGTTTGCCCGGCCGTCTGCAAACCCAATGAGGCCCAGGCGTGGTACATTGGGCTAAAGGTGCCGTACTGGTCGTGGAAATAGGTGGCCTGGCTGGGGTTCGTGACACTTAGCAATTGGGTGGTACTCAAGACCAGGTTTAGCCCGTTCCAGTCCTGTACGTCAATGGTTCCCAGTGATGCCAGGCCGGAATTCAACTTGCCCAGCCTTACCGATGCGTTGCTGCCCGGTACCCAGGTCGGGCCGTTGGCGTCGATGTAGTCCATCAGGCTAGGGCCGCCGTTGCGCCACCAATTGGGCTTGTAGCGCACGGAGGAAGCGACAAAAAGGACCTCGGCTGCATCATTCATCGTCCCCCCATAACCCCCGTTGCTGCTGGACTGCTGCTGCCTCAAGTACTGGATGGCTGCGCCGGCGGCGATGTAGTGTTCGGGCGGACCCAGGGACGG
>CAZHBM010000542.1:0-1603 GCA_964529945.1 uncultured Anaerolineales bacterium
GTTGGTGACGGGGAAGAAGCATTGGATTTTATCTTTGCCCGGGGTGCGTATAGTGACCGGAAGATTGAGGACAGCCCGAGGGTCGTTTTTTTGGATTTGAAACTTCCCAAAGTGGACGGTTTCGAAGTGCTGCGGGCGATCAGGAATGACCCGCGGACCAAGACTATCCCGGTGGTCGTGTTGACTTCGTCGGCCGAGGAGCGTGACATCGTAGAGAGCTATAAGTTGGGTGTGAATAGCTACATTGTCAAACCGGTCGAATTCGATAAGTTCGTGGAGGCCGTGAAGGATCTGGGTCTGTATTGGTTATTGCTCAATCGGCCGCCCGTTCGATAGGTTTGGGAGAGTGAGTTGGCATGTTCGATAATCGTCCCTTGCGGCTGTTGTTTGTGGAGGATATACCGTCGGATGTGGAATTAGGCGAGCGAGAGCTGCTCAAGGACGGACTACAATTTGAATCCCGGGCGGTGGACACTCGCGATGCCTTTTTGGAGATGCTTGAGTCTTTTGATCCGGATTTGGTGATCTCGGACTACGCCCTGCCCGATTTTGATGGCATGCAGGCCTTGCAGTTGACGTTGCAGCGTGACCTGACACTGCCGTTTATCGTCCTGACCGGCTCCATGAATGAGGAAACGGCGGTGGCCTGTATGAAGGCCGGCGCAACCGACTATGTCATAAAGGAACGTATCGCCAAACTGCCCCTGGCGGTGCGGGCTGCGCTGGAGACAAAGAAGAACCGTGTTGCCAAGGAGCAGGCCGAACAGGCTTTGCGCCAAAGTGAGGAGCGCTACCGGCTCTTTATGCAGGGGTTTACCGGCATCGCCTACCTTATGTTGCCGGACACCTTTAAGCCTGTCATGTTCCTCGGCAAGGTAGAGGGAATAACCGGCTATGCAGCCGATGAGTTCCTTTCTAGCCAGGTACGTTGGGACAGAATTATCCACCCCGATGATCGGCCAGGTGTGATCGCTGCCTTTGGGAAACTGGTCGCTCACAATGATGATGTGGCCGACAATGAATATCGCATCATCCACAAAGACGGCGACGTTCGCTGGGTACGCGACACCAGAAGCCTCGTGTCTCCTTCGGGTGACCACCGTGTTTTGATACAAGGGGCAGCTTACGACATTACCCAAAGAAAACTGGCTGAAAAGCAACTGCTCGAGAAAACGAACGAACTGGATCGGTATTTCAATACCGCCCTGGACCTGTTCTGTATTGCTGATACGGACGGTCACTTCCTCCGCCTCAATCGGGCCTGGGAGACCACGTTGGGTTACCCTGTGGCGGAACTGGAGGGGATTCGTTTTCTGAACTTGGTCCATACTGACGACCTCCCCGCGACATTAGAGGCGCTTTCGCGGCTGGCGGCTCAAGAAGAGGTCCCGAGTTTCGTCAATCGTTATCGCTGCGAGGACGGCACCTACCGCTGGATCGAATGGCGTTCCTATCCGGTTGGCAATGTCATTTATGCGGCCGCTCGCGACATTACCCAAAGGGTGGAGGCCCAAGCCGAATTGGAAGCGACGGCTCAACGATTGGCGCTGGCGACGGAGGCAGCCGGCATCGGCATCTGGGACTAGGACCTGGAAGAGAATAG
>CAZHBM010000543.1:0-1590 GCA_964529945.1 uncultured Anaerolineales bacterium
GAACGTGAACACATCACTAATCGAGAACAGAGCGTAATACTATGAAAAATACAAGCGTTTGGCATTGGGCAATCCGCTATATACTTGTCATCGCCGTGGCTGTGGTTTCGCTGTTTCCTACTTACTGGATGGTGACCATGGCGTTTAAGCCTAAAGGTGAGTGGACCAGCGCGTCCGGAACCGTGTTCTGGGTTCCCCACAACCTAACTCTGGCAAATTTCCAGTCAGTGCTGACCAATCCCCAAGCCAGTAGCAAAATCTTCGTCGCCCAATCGCAATCCGGGTTGCCGTCTATCAAAAACAGCAGTGTGGTTGCGGTCGGTGGAACACTGTTTGCGATGGTGCTGGGCACACTGGCTGCATATGGCATATCTCGTTATCACCACGATACGGGAGACTTTCCCTGGTACATTGCCTTAGGGCGTCTACTGGCTATGGTGCTGGTTCTTATGCCTCTGGCCATTCTGTGGTCGAAGTTGGGGCTAATCAACCAGTGGTACGGCATTATATCTCTGACAGTTCTGGGTTTCATTGTCGATGGTTTCATCGGCCGGCTTATGGGCATGGTCTATAAAGGATCAGTCGGCAATCTGGCCTTTTCCATTTTGCAGTTGCGTATGTTCCCGCCCATCGCAATTATGATCCCAGTTATGATAATGTGGTCTACCTTCAAGTTGGTGGATACCTGGTATGGGTTGGTCTTGATCTATGGCATTGTCACCTTTCCCTTCTCGGTCTGGCTGATGCGAAGTTTCTTCGATGACGTGCCCCGTGAATTGGATGAGGCGGCCATTGTGGACGGAGCCAGCACCTGGGGGGCCTTTTTCAAAGTAGTTCTGCCGTTAGCCAAGGGCGGACTGGCAGCCACGGCCCTTTTCGTCTTTATCCTCAATTGGAGCGACTTCCTGATTGCTCTGCTGCTGACCAATCGGGATTGGACCACTATTCCGGTCTTCTTGAACAAGATGGTAACGGCCGACACGGGCGCTCAGCACGGCCCAAAGGCAGCTCTAGGTACGATCGCGGCCATTCCGCCGGTGGTTTTTGGTATCATCATTCAGCGGTATCTGGTGCGCGGCCTGACCTTCGGCGCCATCAAGAAATAGTGGCGGAGAAATTATTATGGCAAGTATTCGTTTGGAAAATCTGCGCAAAGAGTTTGGCTCTGTGGTCGCCGTAGAGGAACTGAATCTCAACTTTCCCGATGGGAAGTTTGCTGCGCTCCTCGGACCATCCGGTTGCGGCAAGACGACCACGATGAACATGATCTCCGGCCTTGAGATGCCTAGCGCCGGTAGTGTTTTCTTCGATGACCGCCGGATGAACGATGTGCCGGCCGGTAAGCGTGACATCGGATTTGTCTTTCAAAACTACGCCATTTTCACGCATATGAGCGTTTACGAGAATCTCGGGTTTGGTCTGAAGATGCACGGTTGCCCGGAGGTCGAATTGCGCCGCGAGGTCAGCAAAATCGCCGAACTGTTGCAGCTGACACCTATGTTGGCGCGCAACGCCGGCCAACTGAGTGTCAACGATATGCAGAAGGTGGCTTTGGGCCGCAGTATGATCACCAACCCGCGCATCTTCCTT
>CAZHBM010000544.1:0-1562 GCA_964529945.1 uncultured Anaerolineales bacterium
CGTAACCGGTCAGGTTGCTGGTGGTCAACAGGTCACCGGGCAATATGGCGCCGTTGCCGGCGGTGGCTTTGGCCGGCACCAGACCCACGATGGGCGCCGGCGCGTAGCCTTCCTGCCCCAGGTTGGCGGCACCACCCACGTAAGACGACCGGGTGGATTAAACGCCCATCACGGTGGTTTGGTTGGCGGCGGTGCAAGGGTTCAACCGCCCATCTTCGCCGACCACCAGAACAGCCCCCGGCCGAGCGCTGTCAAGGTGCTGGCCAGGAAGAGGAACACAAGTAAGAGGCCGGCGCTTACGCTTTTGAAAGCCATTATGGCCTCCTTTTGGGGTACGTTTCTCAGTTCGTGGGTTCTTGGAGCTGCCGCCTGACTTCAGGTGGTGGATCAGAGGGGTTTGGAATGCAGGAAGTGTGAGGGGGGCGCCAGCACAATACGCGGATTGTTGTTGGCTTCGGCCGGGTCGGCAGGATATTGCCCGGCGACACAATCGGATTCAGATTGGGCAGCCTCCTTTCTGGTACTTGCGTATCAGGATGGTAACTCGGCTGCAGATACGATATATGCCCATTTTGGCACGTCAGGGCGCACTGGGCATGCTTTTTGCGTCATTGAAAAAACGGGAGGTCCAGGAGTAATGCGACAAAGGCATTTTTCGACAAGGCGTCAGTCGCCGGCAAGGCGCCGGCGCAGCCAGCGGTAGGCACCGGTCACGTGTGTCACATCGCCAGCGGCCTGAGCTTCGCTCAACTCGGCCAGCAGCCGGCCCACCTGGGGACCGGGACGAAGGTCGAAATACTCGATCAGGTCGTCGCCTCCAATCAGGGGGGAAGGGGCCACCAGAGCGTCGTAGCGGTTGAAGTAAGCGTCGAGCAGAGTGCCGGCAGTAGACAGCAGCGCCGGCCATTCTTGGGTAGCCGTCCCTGGCACGATGATGGCCTTGTTGTCGGCCAAAGCGAGTAGGGTAGACTCGACGCCTTCCCGGCCGGCAGCCTGGAAAAAGCGAAAGATTGCCCGATTGGTCAGTTGGGTGGAACGGGCCAGGCGCAGCGGTTCCACGTGCCGGCGGACGATGGTCTCTACCGTCCGTGTTGCCTGGCGCGAAAATCGCAGCCGTTGCATCACGGCTGCCGATACCTCGGCACTGGCGATTTCGTGACCGTCGAGAGCGTTTTCTCCCTGGAAGTGGCGCCTGGAAACCTGGGGTTTGCCCACGTCGTGCAACAGGGCGGCCAGGCTAAGCAGCGTGCGTCGGCTGAATCCGCCGGTGATCGTCTCGGTCAGATGCGTTTGCACCTGCTGGCAGTAGGGTGTTTCGGCGCTGGCCTGGCCGTTGGCGATCGGCAGCAGCGCCTCGATGCCGGCTACCGTCTCGACCGAATGGCTGAAGACATCCCATAGATGGCAGCCGAGCGGCTCCAGCCCCTTGAGATCGACCAATTCGGGAAAGATAACCGACAAAAGCCCTAGGGCATCCATTTCGTGCAGTGAGTCGGCGACATCGGGCAGGCTGAGGATTTTGCACAATTCGTCGCGGATGCGTTCGGCCGACACCTGCTGCA
>CAZHBM010000545.1:0-1547 GCA_964529945.1 uncultured Anaerolineales bacterium
CAGTCCTGAGTGGGTCTTGGCATATTCGGCGCCCATAATGTCGGGAGCGGCGATCTCTACAGCTTCCTTAAGGGTCACCTGTTGGCCGCCGTCCATGGCCAGATAGCTCAGACCTTCGTCGTCGGGCCCCACCGCGTTGTCGGCTCGGGTGACCGATCCCAGCCAGCGTTCGGAGATAAAACCGCGCTCGCCGACGTTGTAGTCTTCTTCCTTGAGCCCCAAGCGGAAGCCGGGCGGCAAGAAGTCGCGCGCCACCCAGGCCGGCTTCAACCGAAGTATGCCGTTGCCGTCACTGAGGGCTTTTTCAACGACATCTCGTCTTTTGTCTGCTGCCATTATCTACCTCCTGGAAACTAGAAGTGACCGGGGGGAACCTCCGGTCGAAGGGTGTGGAATCGGATTTGGCCCATGCCATTTGAACAATGCCGTGATTGCCCAAAATTGCTCACCAAGAAAGAATTAACCATTCGGTTTTGGATCTCGTGGGCGCGGGTGCAAGACAAAGATCCGTGGGGCCTGCTGAACTAGGTACCCAACAAAAAAAATTAGGCCCGCCAACGGCAAGGCCTGGACACCAGGGCAGCCCTGCCAACAGGTAGGTAAAGCGAATAATTCCCTCTCTAACCGTGCCCATTATAGCATTGCGCCCCCCAAAAGTCAACACGTTTTACTTAGGTTACCCTGTTTATCTGGTAAATTGGTCTGACCATGAAACGGGTGCCGCGGCATAGTTGGGAATATTCTGGTGCAGACGATCCGGGCCGGCCGGCCTTTCTCAGATCATAAGTCGCAGACGTTGATTTCCTTGCTGACGGTGTTACTCTGCGCGCCGCTGGCGTCCTTGATGAACACGGCCATGGTCGGGAAGCAGTTGCCCGTCCCATAGACGCCAGTCAACACCTGATCGATGTGACCGGGCGTGCCGTTCGGGTTGTTGACCACCATGTGCGTCGTGGGTTCGCTCGGAGCCAGGGGCACATCAGCCGAGGACGTGGCAGCCCAATCGAAGGTGACGTCCATCAACACCACGGCGCCGACGGCATTGTAATAGTCAAACTGGACGCGGATGTCAATCGGACCGACGACGCCATTGGCGCCGCCAATGCCGCCGGGAGATTCGATGAGCACCGCCTGCAGGCTGTCGGCATCGATGTACAGACCGGACATGTTCTGGGCCAGGGCCGGCAGGCTGCCGACGGCCACCTGGGGCCGGGTCCAGTTGTTGGGCAGGTTGGCCAGCGCCGCGGCGCCGGTCAGAGCGGCCAGGGTCTTGAGCGCCTGGCGGCGGGTCAGCGGAAGGGGTGTCGCCTTTTTGTCTTGCATACGGCAAATCTCCTGTGTTGACTGAACGGTCACAAAGCCGGGTGTCTGTGGACCTGCGCCTGGATGAAGGAGAAAACTGACCAGCCGGAGTGAGGGGAGGTCCAGGTCCATGCTAGCACATATGTGACGGCGGCACAAGAGGATGGGGCGGGAATCCGGGCTCGGTGATGCTGGGGCGGCGCATGGCGCAAACCGGCGACGTTGCGGCTGGGTGGGCCTTGAGG
>CAZHBM010000546.1:0-1505 GCA_964529945.1 uncultured Anaerolineales bacterium
CTGGGTGCGAATCGCCTTCACATCCAGGCCGATCAGGCCGGTTTCCCAGTAGCGGTTGTTGTCCAGCACGCGCACCTGGTCAAACGCTCGGCGCAGGTCAGCCGCCCCGAAGGAGCGGTCTTGATCGTACTTGAGACCGTTCTGGTCGTTGAGATGGACGCTCATCAATTTCCCAGCCGCCAATGCGAAACCAATTTCGTCCGACGGGTCCAGGCCGGCCAGAATACTGTGAGCGGACTCCATCAAGACGCCCATCCGGCTGGGGTCTATCGTCTGGTAGCCCAGCGCCATGGCATGGCCCATCGTGGGAATGTAAGCCAGGTCCATCGGCTCATTGGGCTTGGGCTCAATGGCAATGCGCACCTCAGGGTCATATTCCAACAACGTATTGAGGGCCTGCCGCAGATACACTGTCGCTTGCACCGGGTCTTTGGCCTCACGCTGATAGGTGCCTTCCCGTGCCAGCCACAGCACCAACATGTCGGTGCCCAACTCGCGGGCAATGTCCACAGCCTGCTTGGCCCGGTCGATGGCATAAGCCCGGGCATCGGGGGAGTTGGCGGTAAAACCGCCATCGACAGTTTGTGGGTGCTCCCAAAGCCTCGGTGCCACGAACTCAACTGTCAGCCCGTACGTCTCTAACCTCTGGCGCATGGACCGGGCGGCCGACCGCACCTCGGACGGAGTCAAGTCGCCCAAGTTCGGCACGGCGTCGTCATCGTGGAACTGGACTGCGTCAAATCCCAGGTCAACGTACACCTGCAGTTTGTCTTCAAGGGTACGCGTTGGACGAACCGGCGGCCCGAAAGTATCGGCGCCCTCGTGAATGTTCCATGGACCGAAAGAAAATCGGTATCCGTACTTTTCCATTGATTTCGCTCCTTCCATAGCGGATGTGGGTGGCGATCAAGCCGGGCTCGGTGCCGAGCAAGCTGACCGGGGCGGCCCGGGCCGCATAATTGTTGAATTACCTGGGCGGATCAAGCGTCACAGTCTGGCCGCTGGCGTTGGATTGGCGCGCCGCCTCAAGGATAGCCATGACGTTTCTCCCACGCTGGGCAGTGATAGCCGGAGGCCGGCCGGTGGTGAGTGCTTCGGCCAGGTCCGTGTAGAAGCAGGCGCTTAGTTCTTCGCCGACATCGTAATTTCGGCTGCCGCTGCTGGCCCCCATTCCCTGGGGAACCATTTCCACCGGCATATCGGCGATTGATCTACGCACGTGCATCGTCGTCCACTCCCCCCAGGCTCCTTTGGCCTCCAAGGTGCCCTCGCGCCCAACGGCGAACCACCTGGGCAACGGGAAACGGGCATTATTGCTGCCCTCCAACGTGAAGAGCAACCCCGAAGGAAAGGCCAGGCGTAAAAAGAAGTAGTCCTCGACTTCGCTGGCCCAAACTTGACCGCGAAGCTGGCAGGAAACCGCCTCCGGCCATTCCCCCGTCAGGTCCAGGCACTGTTCGACCAGGTGTGGTCCCCAATCGGCCAGGAAACCGCCTCCCCAGGCG